>NZ_JBBAXC010000015.1:0-25377 GCF_037120725.1 Bacillus spongiae | reverse complement strand
TACTTCATTGGACGGCTGTAGTGGTTTTCCCTCTACCGACGCAAATATCGTGTAGTAATACGTCACTCCATTTTCTACATCTGTATCTGTATACGTTAATGTACTCGGATCTATTTGACCACTAATTATCGTTGTTGATTCTCCGGGGGTTGTTGATTTTCCAACTAAATATAATCTAGCCCCTTCCACTTGATCCCATTCCAATGTCACTTTAGAAGCTCCTGAAGTAGCTGTTAATTCTATATCAGCGACTTCTGCAGATACACTCAAGGGTAGTTGCACTCCACCTAATATGATTGAAAATATCAATAATAACATTATAAATTTCTGTTTCATATAAATTTCCCCTTTTACTAGATTAATATTGTCATAAAATTCTAATAGAATGCTAGTCATATATCACCCCCCAAAACCTAATTCAAACTATTCCTAGTATAATACTATGGATTAAGATTAAAAAAAATACAAAAATATATGTTTCTATTAATTATAATTGCTTTATTTTATTAAATAGTGACTCTAATCATACTATTACATATTAATATTTTTTATTTATGTAAATAAAGATTTGAAAAAATAATAATCAAATGGAATTTACCCTAGCAATTAATAAAAAGCACTACATGTACACATGAACGAAATTGTTATTTAAATATAGTTTAGATACTTAATATAATTGACTTTTTAAATGATTTCAAGGATTCAATTTTATTAAAAGAATTTTATAAAGATAATAACACTTTCCAGAGTTGGTTTAAGTGCATTTTAAATTAATTGTACTTTTTCCTCAAAGGATGCTCTTACTCTTTCGTATGGTGATTGATTTCTGAAACCAAGTGGGACCGTGTGATCGATAAATAATTTCTAATACTTGACCATTACAAATCCTTCTATTAGACATGAATCTATCTCATGTAAAGAAGCAGATAGCATACAAAGATTGATCTATGCATCCTTGTATTATTGCTTTCAGGAACAACCATTGACGAGTAAAACGAAAAACGATGAATAACCTTACTTCCCTGCCTAAATCGGGTAGTTATGAAGATTTAATTTATGAAACTTAAACTATATTTATACGCAGGAAAGTAAAGGAGGGCTTTAAATGTCATACACAGGAGTAAAGTATTCGTTAGTTATTGGGATATCGGCGTTTGCTTTAACATTTTCGGTGACTTTTCTTATTAATTCACCCACCCTTTTTTCCACAGGTATAGTTGTAGGGTTTTTCATATTTGAAACTAGTTATAACTTTTTCTTTAACAAAGAAAATCATAAGTATGAATTTTGAGGAAATGGAATTTTAAAAAAACGCGACTTAATAGGATATTGATAGTAGCTCGAATTCAAGTCTTCCATACACGGGCATGAATGTGGAAAGACACATGGAGAAGATAATCGAACTTTTTATAAAAACAACCCTTAATCTTCAAGAAAAGAATCCATTTTGATCAATCTTTTTCAAAATGGATTCTTTTTAATAGCGAGAATATTAAGGTTTATAAGCGGTTTTTGTTCAAACTTTACTCCAAAGCAACAGTAGTCGTTCTTTCTTTATATCAAATTTGCTTATATCGTAAAGAGCATAGTAACGAAAGGTAATTACTCTATTTCGAATACTTCAGGACTAAAGATTTGGACGCTTCCCGTTTCGCCTGAGCTAAATCCTGCTGGATAAAGGGTAGCTCTGAGCCAATCCGCATCTGTATCAAACGATCCTATAATACTAAATTCTTGCCATTCATTTGTCACGTTTACCGTTTTCACAAAGTCGTTCTTCCCATCAGCTCCATTATTACCTTGACTTCTTAACCGCAATGTAGCTTGATGTGGTTCATCCGCACGTAACCAAACACTAAAAATATACTCGTTATAAAGAGGGTTTACATTCATTGTTTTATTAATATAGCCATTAGAGGATGTTGCAGCTAAGTTTATCACCCCTAAATCACCATTTTCATCAGGAAAACGATTGGCTGAACCTGTCATTTCAATGTTTTTATAACCTATATTTGTTAAGTTTATGTTATGAGCGTCCGTCCATAAATTTGGATCACGATCGATTTGAATTTGTCTATATAAATTGTCGCTATATTTAAATTCAGGAGCTAATGAAGCATTCCACCCTTTCTCCTTTAGATTGTTTACTTTTGTCTGCATCTTATTCCCAGGTATCACTTTATAGTTTCCTATTAATTGATAAACTCCACCTATAAAAGGAAGTCCTGAATCGTTACCAAAAGTGAAGGAATCTTCCCAAGAATTTGATTCTGTAATAGTTTGACCCCAACTATAGGCATAGCTAAACTCGTGATTGATTTCATAGGTTGCAGTTACAATATCAGTAAACCCTGCCTCTACCCCTGCGGATAGCCCTAATGTATATGAAAATTCATTGGCTGTCTCTAAGTCTACTCCGTACTCCGAAGAAAATGTTTTTGTAATTTCATTTCCATTATTATTCGATACAGCATTTTCTACTAGCTTCCAGTAGCCATCAAATTGGATTTTTGTTCCTTCCGCTTTTCCCGAGTCTTTATGATATCGAATTTGCGTAATAAACCCTTCAGAACTCATTGGAACTTCCGAATTCGGGTTTAAACTTGCAAGCAAATGCACCCATTTTTTAGAAGCTAAGTATTTTTCTTTTCTTTGGTTATCATATAAAACAAATTCATACGCATTATTATTCATATTCCATAATTGGCCCCATGTCATCCCCTTTCCATTCGTTTTTTTGATGACATTTATTCCTACATATTCAACAACATCCCCTGTACCGGTAACAGCCCTATCTTTTGTATTTTTAGGAAGACCCTTATCGTAAGAATCCCATGGTAATATATCCTCTAATGGTGGAAGTAATGTTTTTTGACTTTTATTATTGTTATCGATCCATTCTACTTTCCCATTCTCCAGCTTGAAATCTTTTGTCGTAATAAATGATTCAGGTATTTCAGAAGCAATAGTCCTATTAGGAATAAGTGAAGCGTAGATAATTACAAAAGCTAGCAAAACAGAAACGACTAACCCTTTTATTTTTTTCATTTTTTTCTCCTTTTTAAGTCAGAATATTCAGTATTTTAAAGACACTTTTTCATAACGTTTCAGTTTTCCTTCGCACAATATCAAACTCTATACACAGTTAATCGTGCTAAGAAATGAATAAATCACTCACTTTCTATTTTTTCCCTCCATTTCTAAGTATTATAGATTGCGATGAACAGTTAATAGTCTAGTCGAATTTTGTCGTTTTGTAAACATGTATATACAAGATTTTAATTAAATTTTCAGTAAATTATATTGATATACTATACGAGTTTAATGTGTAAAAGAATCCTTGAAAAGGAGTGAAAGTAAAATATGTTAATAGGTAATTCAATCATTCTTTTATTCCTAGCAGTCGTCACATTTTACAATGCTAGATAAAACCCTAATTAATTGTTAAATCATCCAATTATTTGTAGTAATATGGGTGTTTAAAGGGGATTAAAAAGATGAAAGGTGTTATCCAACATAAATTTGGTGGAGCGGATGTACTTGCTTATACAGATATTGAAATGCCTAACATAGGCGAAAGTGAAGTGTTAATTATGCTGATATAAAAACACGCATAGGGAATAAAAGGAATGGAAATTTCCCTCGAATACTTGGATTGGATGTAGTGGGCGTAGTGGAAAAAGCTCCCCCTAATTCACCCTTAACAAAGGGTGACCTGGTAATTGAAACTTTTAAAGATGAAGTTTTAAAGGAGACAAATAATAATGGGGCTAATGTAATTTTTGACTCAGTTGCGGGAGAAGTTACAAATAATAGTTTAGCGTGTTTAGCATTATATGGTACACTTGTTCAATTTGGCAATAGTAGTGGGAAAGCTGGTGTTTTTAAAACAAGCGATGTTCATCGTAGCTGTAGGAATGTTAAAGGATTTAGTTTAGGAACGACTCGAAAACATAACCCTGAACGATTAGCACCCCTTGCAAAAAAAGTCATGTCATTATTCGCTGCGAACAAAATTTCTCTTCCCGTTGCAAAAGTATTTAATTTAGAAGATGTAGCGGCCGCCCATAAATTAATTGAAAGTCGCAATTATCATGGAAAAATATTGATCAAAATATAACTAAGGTAATGACTAAATAGATGTAGGTACTACTAGTAACATTATTTTCGAAAAGTATTATAAGTGCACTTTTTCAAAAAGTGATTTTATTGTTGTTTCAATCATTTGAGAATCAATACCGTATCACCTGATGCACCCCCATTAATTATGGAGAGTTGACGGTCCATTCGAATCATCTAGTTGGCTTTCTACCGGCTACCATATGCCAACCCGACTGATATTTCCATTTTAACCTTATAATGACGTGGGCCCACCACATCCTGAGAGCAATCTGTGCGACAAGTCCACCATAAAAAGAAGTTCATTTCATATCTGAATTGAACTTCCCATGTTTTTCCGAATGTATGTTTTTAGCCTTACTATCAATAAATAATAGGCTTTAATGTATTTTTTACACTAACTGTAATGCTTCAGTGATGGACATTTGTCCTGAAAGTATTTCAAATGTCTTTTTATAAGTGTTTTGTAAAGTTAATGATTCAACTAACACTTTAGCTACATCCTCTCTTGCTATACTACCGGAATAATCATTTAGCTTTTGTGCAAGAGTAATCTTGTCAATTCCATCATCATAGGAAAGTCGACCAGGTCGAACAATAGTATAGTTTAATGAACTATCTTTCAAGTATTCATCAGCAATTCCTTTAGATTTAAGGTAAACTTTCATGGAATCAGTAGGGCCCATTTGAGGATTGTCTGCTCCAACTGAACTTAACATAATAAAGCGTGTTACACCTAGCTTTTCTGCTGCGTCTATCAGTTTCATTGCTCCTGCCTCATCTACTGATTTTGTTTTATCCGCTCCCGTTTTAGAACCGGAACCTGCAGCAAAGATTATGGCATCACACCCTTGCAGTGCCTGTTCTATATCTTTTTCTAAATCCGCTAAAACCGTTGCTTTAGCTCCCAATTCCATTAGGTGATTTGCCTGTGTTTCATCACGAATCATTGCAATCGCATGATGCTCTTCACTACGTCCAAGGAGCTGAATAATGATTTGTCCAGTCCCTCCATTAGCACCTACAACAAGTACATTCATCTATGTCCTTCTCCTTTCAAGCAGTAATTGATTCCATTCCATTGGATATTATTTCCACGATTAATCCTACCATACATTTATGGTGTTTTACACTTATATGCTTATACGTGTCTAATAACATTCACCTTGATTGTTTCTACGTTCCTTCACCAAAGTGATATTCTTGCTTCAGCGTTCACTTTTCCTGTTTATTTCTTTCATAAGATGGAAATTCTACTGTTAGGGAAAACACAATCAGCTGGCTATGGATTCACGAATAATATCATTCTGTATTATCTTTCAGGCTGAGGAGTAATATGTTTAAACCCATACTTTCAATTAAAGGAGAAGAGATATGAATCATTTAGTTCTTTATGCACATCCAAATCCAGCAAGCTTTAATCATGCCATCTTAGAAACAACGGTAAAAGCATTAGAAGCTAAGGGAGAAAAGGTTATTGTCCGAGATTTATATACACTAAATTTCGACCCTGTTTTAAAAGGAAGTGACTTTGAGGCATTTCATTCTGGACAATCCCCTGCCGATATTAAAACGGAGCAGGATTATGTCTCAAATGCTGACGTCATTACGTTAATCTTTCCAATTTGGTGGACAGGTTTACCGGCCATTTTAAAAGGATACATTGATCGTGTATTCGCCTATGGATTTGCTTATGCATACAGCGAAGATGGGAACATCAATAAACTGCTCACAGGAAAAAAAGGAATAATTATTAATACACATGGAACGCCAACAGAGATTTATGATGCAACAGGAATGACAGATGCACTACGAAAAACTTCAGACGCAGGTATTTTTGAATTTGTTGGCATCGAACCGTTAGAACATTTATTTTTTGGCAGTGTTCCCCAAGTAGATGACAATGCCCGTAAAGAAATGCTTACCCAAGTAGAAGCAAAAATTAGCTCCCTTTTCTAATAGTGTTAATAGCTCTAGAAACGTAAGCCCTCTCGTTCTAGAGCTTTTTTATATCAAAACCATTATTGTGCAATAATTACCCCTATCCTATTTTTCTAGATAAGTTAAACTATCTTCGTTCACATTTTTTGATTTGCAAACGGTACTCTTTAGGAAGTTGTTGACAAACAACTTTTACGT
Organism: Bacillus spongiae; assembly: GCF_037120725.1. NCBI lineage: Bacteria > Bacillati > Bacillota > Bacilli > Caryophanales > Bacillaceae > Bacillus > Bacillus spongiae. The sequence goes on along the minus strand of NZ_JBBAXC010000015.1, from coordinate 19,119 downwards.
CTTCCTCAAATAAGCTATCACTCTGCTTTGTTTCAATACTGAATAACGGTTGGACTTTTTAATTGGAATACGTACTCATATAACGAAAAAAGGACACCCCTCAACCACTGCGTCAAACACCAAGTTTTTATAATAAATAGATCATTACATTAATCATACACATATGTTTAATTGTAACGGAATCGCTTTACCACCCAACTAATCTCGTAAGAGGAAAAATATTTGATTATGACCATTATTATCGATCAATGGAATAGTGCTTTCTGTTAAAAAAATTCACAAACCTTTAGGAATAACGCGTCTAGAGTGTAACGAAATTTCCCTCAGCAAGTACCTTTTAACAATGCATTCATATCTTAATTGTAAAGTGCTTTACGATTTGCACTGAATTTTCTTTTGGAGGGAAAAACAATTGGAAAATCTTGAAATTATAAGTGTTAGAGAAGTACTATGCGGATCATCGTCAACATACTTTATTCGAGTAAGACGAGGTGAAGGGGTAACAGATTTAGAAGTAGGTAGTGTAGACGTTATTCACCAACTGAATATGGTATTTGGAGTACCGTACCATGACGAAGAACCACATGCTGACATGGAAAGTCTGGAAATTGTTTGGCTTAGAGAAGTACCATGTGGGGAAAAATCTTTATTTATGATTACGCTAAAACGAGGCGATGCTGAAGCGGAAATAGAGGTTCCGACAAACTCGGCTAATATTCTTCACACTTTGTTATTAGTCCCTTTTATTGAAGAAGACTAACAATCACTTAAGGCACTCACATTCGTTACTTTGGAGTGCCTTGAGTGATATTATTCGTTTTATAAATGTGGTCAAATTTCTTCCACGTATTACATTCCTGTCATGCAGAAAGTTTTCTGCATTCCTCTGAGCAAGTAAAGCAAGCTTCGGCACAATCTTGGCAATGTTGGTAATCGTGAGCTTTACACTCCTTCCCACAAGCCTCACAGATCTCTGCACATAAAGCAAGAATTGGCACAACAAAAGTACTGCTCCTTTGCATATACTGCAGAGCTAACGTTGTCATTTCGGCACACTCCCTGTTTAATTCGATACATTTCATCATCATGTGATCTTCTTTTAAACAGGCATGATAACACACATTACAAGCTTCTAAACAACGATAGGTTGCTTCAATACATTTTTTATACTCTGCATTCATTCATAAGTCTCCTTTAACTCATTCTCTTTCCCTTCATTTTCCCTCTATTTTTCTTGATTATACTTCTATTAATAATTTGTGATATTTATTAATAAAAATATGTGATAGTAGAAGAATATAGGCCATTTCATACTCGTCTAATGACGGACCATTTGTTAATACAAACGAACAAGGGTCGTATAATCTTTGAGCCGTTAAAGGGACAATTCCTTTCGTTAATACTCCTAGTCTTTTATTTTGGATAGAAAAGGCCGCTTGAATTGAATTTATTTCGACAGAAAGTCTATCGTCTAATTGCATTCCTGAAAGTATCACACTTCCATTAGACAAATAACCGTGTAAAATAACTGCATCGTTATGATACACAAGAAAGCGGTATTCGCCATTTTTACTCAAATAAGCTTTCGATACGTATTGTTTTTTTCCGTCAATTGTATAGAAATTTACTCCATATTGATTGGCAGGAATTGCGACAAGCTGATGAGCATTAACACCATAATGAGGCTTCTTCATTTCTCCCTTTGCTCGTGTCGTTTGATTTTCGTATAATAAACCAATCAAAATAAACGAGGTCCCGATTATCATACTTGTACTATATATAACATCAATCTTTTCACTTAGTAGAATGAGGTAAAGAATACTAGAGAAATGAATAACCATTCCAAACTTTGCGTTGCGCTTCGCCTCCTGGTCATAGACATCAACGATTGTCATAGTCGTCTCCTTTTTACATTCTAGTAAAGCTTATGCACAAATCGCTCAAATTAGTAGAGTTTTGTATATAATCAAGAAACGACAAGTCCATCTTTTAGGCATAAAAAAGAGCAAGGAGACCTCACTCCCTACTCTTTTTCTTTTGGAACGATATTGAGCTTCAACTATAATTGTCAGTGTGTTTTAGTATTTTTCGAGGAGGTGATGGGGTTCTATAAAATTGTCCATTCGTTCGATAGCTTCTAATCCATCTTCATATCCATCCTCATATAATGTAGTCAATTTTTCGGGGTCCCTCTCCATTCTCCCCACTTTTAAAGAGTGTTTAGGACGAATAATCATGACGTTTCCTCGCTTTTCTTGTTCTTCAATATATTTAATAGACTGATTATACTGAAGATGACGCTTTTGCATCGTTTCAATTAAGTTTGGAAAGTTATTATATTTCCTTTTGAGATAAAAAGAAAAACGAGAAGGCTTTTTCCTATATCCTTCATTTCTCGTTAATATGACGATATTTTTGCTAAACCCATCTGCTTCAGCCTTACGAATTGGAATTGGGTCCGCTATCCCTCCATCTAATAACTGATTAGATTGAAAATTGACGGTAGGTGCAACAAAGGGGAGAGAAGCGGTTGCACGCAACACACGTAAAAGGTCATTGGTATATTCTTTTCTAGAAAAGTACAATGGTTCACCTGATTGGCAGTCGGTTGTTCCAATAATAAATTCGGCTTTATTCTTTCTAAAGGCATCATAATCATACGGTACTAATTGATTCGGAATTGTATTAAAGACAAAATCCATGCCAAATAATTCTCGTTTTTTCCAATAATTCCTCCAAGATAAATACTTAGGATCTTTTATAAAACCTATATTCACCTTTTTATTTCTTCCTTTTTGTTTTGAAAGGTAGGATGCAGCATTGCAAGCACCTGCTGATACACCAATCAGATACGGAAATTCTATGTCATTCTCTAAAAAGGCTTCTAAAACACCTGCCGTATATACACCTCTCATTCCTCCACCTTCAAGGACTAATCCTATGTTATGTAATTGCACCTTCCTCACCTCTTGTTGAAATACCGTTTCTTTATGACAAATAACATTTATTAACAGAATGTTTTCAATAATATTCACTAAACGCATTACGAATTGAACTGCTTACTTATATTTTATCATGAATCGAATCAAAAAAAGGTTGATGAACTAAACAAAAAAGCTCTATTAAGAGCTTTTTTGTACTTTTTAATATTTCCTCTATAACAGACGCTTGCCAACCTATCAATGGTAACAACTATGTTAAAAGAACAGTTGACAGAGTTTGTCTTTCTACAATAAACGAAATACTAAAGGGATACGGTATCTCTCCCCTTGATACGCCTTGATTGCACCAACAATTGTAAACACCATTACTAGTAAACCTACAATTGGTGCTAAAACAAACCCTATTAATACGATGGTCAGCAACGCACTTATAAAGCCATATACTGCGTATGAAATTAAGAAATTAAGATATTCTCTACCATGATAATCAATAAAGTCCGAATCATTCTTTTTTACTAACCAAATGACTAATGGTCCGATAAAAACGGTAAAGAAACTAATACCATAGATTAAAGCTGCCATTATTTTATCATTGTTTGACGGCATAGCCTTCACTCCTTTCTAGCTGTAAATATATTACCCTTCTACTATACTATACGAACACGAAAAAAATAAGTTTCATGTTCTTTCCACCAAGTGCTTGAATATATGTGTAAAGATACGTTGTCCATAAGGAGTGACAAGAATGATTTCGATGATCGAAGCATTTTTCCTAGGCGTTATTCAAGGCTTAACTGAATTTATTCCTATCTCAAGCACAGGCCACCTTTATTTAGGGCGGCATGCATTTGGATTAGATGAAGCTGGGTTATTTTTAGATACGATGCTTCACCTTGGAACGTTATTAGCGGTGTTCGTTGTCTTTCAAAAAGAACTGTTCTATATTATTCGCCATCCATTTTCTAAGCTCTCCGGTTTAGTCATAATTGGTACCTTTCCAGCTGTTATCGTCGGTATTCTATTCGAAGATTTTTTTGATAAAATAAGTCAGACTGGCAGTACGATTGGTTGGGAATTTCTCGTTACTGGACTCTTTTTATACTTCGCTGATGGTGTACGAGCTGGGCATAAATCACTTGATGATATCCAATTTCGGGACGCTTTATTTATTGGTACTTTTCAAGCTGCAGCTATTTTCCCAGCGCTTTCGCGATCTGGGTTAACGATAGCAGCAGGCCTTTTTCGCAAGCTAGATCGTGGAACCGCCGCTTATTTTTCCTTTTTATTATCCACACCGGCTATCCTCGGTGGTGTTTTGTTTCAAAGCAAGGAAATGTTTAATGGGCATTATGAAACCATTGGATTACAAGCCTTACTGATTGCAACGATTTCCTCTGCTCTATTCGGATACATCGCCATCGTTTTTATGATCAATTTATTGAAAAAATCATCATTAAAAATATTTTCATATTATGTTTGGATCCTCGGAGGATTTATTCTTATTGCACAGTGGACAGGAGTTTTTTAAGGAGGTTAATATGGAACAATTTTTTACAAACATCGTTTTATTTTTAGGAGATTGGAATTATATTGGACTAGCTTTTTTATTAATGATTGAAATTATTCCAAGTGAAATTGTCTTAAGCTATGGCGGCTATCTCATATCCGCACAACAAATTCATTTTTTCGGTGCGCTACTAGCAGGAGTGATTGGTGGGACACTTGCGCAACTATTTTTATATTACCTAGGAGTTATCGGAGGAAGGCCTTTTTTTGATCATTATGGAAAATGGTTGTTTATTTACCCAAAACATTTAGAAGCTTCCGAGAAGTGGTTCGAACGCTATGGAGCTATTGTCGTTTTCTTCGCCCGATTTATTCCTGTTGTACGCCATGCCATCTCCATTCCCGCAGGAATTAGTAAAATGAGACTTTCTACTTTTACGTTATATACAGTCGGTGCCATGATTCCATGGACGGTATTATTTCTTTTACTTGGAATGAAGTTAGGGGATCATTGGGCTGAAATTGAACAAATAGCCTCTGATTATATTAAACCGATCGTTGCTTTCGCATTTACATCCCTTTTGATTTTCTTTTTATGGAAGTCAAAAAAGCGAAATAGATAAATGACTAAACCTCTTTTTTTCTGAACCTATCGAGTAATGCCTTCATACAATAAGACGAAAGTATTTTTTTAAAACGGTGAGGGTTTTATTATGCAAATTCTATTAAAAAACGCCAATATTTACCCTATAACAGCTTCACCATTTTATGGTGACGTACTTATTGACGAAAAAAAAATTTCGAAACTTTCCCCTTCCATTCCCCCACTTTCCCATATGAATGTCATTGACTGCCGAAAGAAACCATTGTTTCCAGGCTTTATAGATGTTCACACCCACCTTGGGCTTTATGACGAAGGAACCGGGTGGGCTGGCAATGACGCCAATGAAACAATAGAACCCATTACCCCACATATTCGAGCCTTTGACGGAGTCTATCCTTTAGACCCTGGCTTTCAAGATGCTCTAGCTTACGGAATCACAACCGCTAACATTTTACCAGGGAGCGCAAACGTTATTGGTGGAACATCTGCTGTATTGAAAACGGCAGGTAAAGACGTTTCTAGTATGATGGTATTACCCCATTCCGGATTAAAAATTGCTTTAGGAGAAAATCCGAAACGTATTCATTCAAGTGGAAAAGAAAATTCCATTACTCGAATGGGGATTATGGGGATGTTACGTGAAGCATTTTCACATGCTTTTCACACAACAAATGATGAAAGTTTACGTACTTTCCCCATCACTAAAGCGTTGAGAAGAGAAATACCTGTTAGAATTCATGCTCATCGTGCGGACGATATTTTATCAGCTGTTCGTTTTGCGAAAGAGTTCAATCTGGATTTGCGAATTGAACATTGTACAGAAGGACATTTGATTGCTGATGAACTCGATTATCTAGATTTAAAGGTATGTGTTGGTCCAACGATTACTCGAAGATCAAAAGTTGAATTAAAAAATAAAAGTTGGAAAACCTATTCGACTTTAATGAACCGTGGTATCGAAGTCTCCATTACTACTGATCACCCTTACACCCCGATTCAATATTTAAATGTTTGTGCATCCATTGCAGTAAGAGAAGGATTAAGTGAAGATCTAGCCTTAAAAGCCATCACAATTTATCCCGCGAGAAATCTAAAAATCGAAGACCGAGTAGGCAGTATTGAAGCAAATAAAGATGCAGATGTAGTACTTTGGAGCCATCACCCACTCCATTATATGGCCAAGCCAGTATTGACGATTGTTGACGGAACGATCGTCTACCAAAACATGTAGAAATGTAAAAACAATAACGAAACTCAATGAAAGAAAGTCGCGAAATCGATTCCATTCATGTATAGAAGCGTTGGTAAACCATTAAATGAACGAATCAATTCGCATATTGACGATAGTATGTGCAATTGAGGGAAGGCAAATGGTGCGCCACCGATGATTTTTCTCGGTTCTAGTGGGTTCGATTCCCACCCCGAAATTTTTTATGTACTTAATGAAAAATTTCGAGGGTGGAATATCCGAATCTTAAAATGGACTACCCTCTAACGGAGGGATAACTTTGTTAAAGAAACGTGACTTACAAGAATGTCCTTCATTATATGAGCTATTGGTGCATCCTGATGTCTTCCCTTTTGTACGAGAAAAAGCGTATTCATATGATGAATTTGTATTCTTAACGAATAAAAACTTAAACGCAGAAGAAAATGGACAATTAATCTCTAGAACCATTTTAGATGAATGGGAAAACCCGATTGGGACTATTAGTTTATTTGATATTAACGAAGGGGCTGGCTTCCTCGGGACATGGTTAGGTAAGCCGTACCATGGTAAAGGCTATAATGCTATGGCAAAGGATGCATTTTTCCAAGAACTTTTTTTTGAACTTAACATGGAAACCATTTTCATGAGGATTCGAAAAGAAAACCATCGCTCACGAAAAGCAGTCGAAAAACTTTCATATGTCGTAAATGCTAACCATTCTCGACCTACTCTCTTCAACCAATTGAATCCTCACGCTATTCTGTATGATTTATATGAAGTACCGAAAGACTTATATACCTTATTCCATATTAGTGGAAATGAAGCGACTCAAAGCATTCAGGCCCTTGAAGCATAGGCCCCTTTTTAGGAGGACCTTTCATGAAAATAACCGAAACGAATGATTTTCAAAAAATCGCCCAACTAAATAAATCCGTGCAACAACTTCATGCGGAGCTTTATCCTGACCACTTTAAAAAAAGTACAAACGAAGAAGTAGAAGCTTTTTTCCAATCGATTATCGATTTTCCACAATTCATTTTTTTATTAGCCAGTTTTGCTGAAGAAGATATCGGATATGCTTGGATTGAATTTAGGCACTATGAAGAAACCCCATTTACGAAAGCTTATCAAACCATTTATGTACATCAAATTAGCATCGATCCAACACATAAAGGAAAAGGATACGGATCCAAATTAATGAGTGCCATTGAGAATTTTGCATTACAACATGGAATTTCTAAAGTTGAATTAGATTATTGGGTCCAAAATACCGTGGCCAAGGCGTTTTATGAAACAAAAGGGTACCAAAAATACCGCGAAGTAGTTTGTAAGGAACTATCCTAATAGAAAAGTGCCCCTCAATTTTCGAAGAAATAGAGGGGCACTTTTCTATATATACGTATTGAAATTATTATTCGCCTAGTTGCTGAGTATTATAAACAAAAAAGCTAACGAATTTAATTGTATGTACTACCTTATTAGCTAAAAACCTTACTGTTCTCACGCTGGTTTTCTTCCCTTGTAATAATACCTTCTTCATTAATTAGTTTAATAGGCTCACAATTATTAATTTTGAGCTTTAATGTTTCCTCTTCACTTAAGTTCAGTAAAAATTTCAGTATACACTTCATCGTTATGGCATGAGAAACGATGGCGACATTATCAAAGTCATGTAGGTTTATATTACTAAAAAATAATTTTACCCTTTTCATTACATCTGTATAACTTTCACCTTGAGGGGCTTTCGTCACAAAGCTATGTTTGAAGTCTTTGTACTCACAATCAGAAAAAAATTTTTTATATTCTTCTTTTGTTGAAATGTCGAGTAACCTTTTGCCTTCAAAAACCCCTAATGATCTTTCTCTTAACAAAGACGTTTTATGTATATCCATTTTTGGAAAAATGATTTCTGCTGTATTTACCGCTCTTGATAAGTCAGAAGAAAACACTCTATCAAATCGCAAATGTCCAATTTTATCAAACAATCTTAGAGCTTGCGCTTCTCCATTTTGTGTGAGGGAGGTATCATACTGCCCCGTGAACATTGTATATTTCTCTTTATTCATAACATTCGCTTCTGTTTCCCCATGTCTGATTAAATAAATATTCATTCATTTTTTCCTCCAAAAAAGTTTCGGATTGAATAGGAAGTAGTGAAGCGGCTAACCAATGAGAAGTTGTAGTAGAGTACATTAACCCTATATGATCAATAGATTACGGAATGCTACTTCTTTTCTACTAAATGGAAGTAGTTCCCTCTTTATTTTTATGTTTCTTCCTACACTGGCCATGTTACTTTAGTTTTAAAGTAATATTGTCCCCATCCGCTTCATCACTCTTCATGATATTGACTGTTTTCTTATATCCTTTTAGTTCCACACTTCCGTTCACACTTTCCCTAATAACAGTAAGCCCGGTGAGGTCGTCAATACTTTCTCTTCCACTCTCACTTAATATTTGCTTCTGAATCTTTTCATCTGCGCGATAGGGAATAAAAACTATTTCCAATTTGTATCTTTGTGCAAGCCTTGGTCTTCTAAGTGTCATTTCAATGGTTCCATCCTCTAGAACATGGGAACCTATCCCAACATCATTCGGCTCTTCTTCTACTGTAGGTTCAATGTTCCCTGTCTCGATTTCTTCTCTAGAAAATCCTCTGTATGGTTTCAAAGTAGGAGATAAAAAGCTTTTAGTTGGGAGGTTTGTGTCTCCTTTTACTATCATGTTTTCACCATCAAGCGTTACCTTCAAATTTATCACAACATCTGGATTCCCTAAATCTTCAATTTCCCCTGCCTCTTCCTGTTGCTGGACATCTGCGATTCTGCGGTGCTCGCTTTGTTTTTCTTTCTGAACAAGATTTTGAGCTGATGGATCAAACATGATCCGACAACCAGTTAAGAGGAAAAGGGAGAAAATGAGAAGGAAATAGATTACTATTTTGTTCGTCATCTTCATAACACAACACCCATTCGTTTTATTAAAATACTATTTACTAACAATTACCATTATTGTAACATATATATTGGTAGAATTGTAAATGTAATGGGAGGATTATATGAAGAGTAGATTATGGGAAACACCTTTTCACTTTTTAATAGTATTGATAGGATTATTTTTACTGAGCGGTATTAGTGCTTTGTTAGATTATGATACAGAGCTTGTCATAAATGTAGGTGCCTACGTTTTAAGATTGTGGGAGACAATTGTTGAACTCATGTCACCATCTTCTATAACCATTTTCTGGGGAGAGAGTCAGAGGACTTACTCGATGCTAGAACTTTTTCTAACTACTTATCCCTATTCCTTCAGTATTTTGTTTATTTCATTTCTCGTTGCGGTTTGTTTTTCCGTTTTCATTAGCTATATCATGATGCTTCTGCCAAAGCGAAGCTACAAGTTAGCAACTAAAATCGTCAATGTTCTAGATGCACTGCCAGATGTCTTTCTGGTCGTATTGTTCCAGCTCTTTATTATTTGGTTGTTTAAACAAACAGATATCTTATTGTTCAATATCTTTGCGGTTGGTGAAGAGAGAACGTATTTCTTGCCAATCCTATGTCTGTCATTTTTACCTGTTCTCTTTTTACTCAAGCAGTTCTTGTTTCAACTGAATGAAGAAAAAAGTAAGCCTTACGTAGAATTTTCATTTTCAAAAGGGTTTAGAAAATCCTATACTGTTTGGTATCATATGTTCCGTAACGTTTGGATCCATTTCTTTTTTCATCTAAAGTCAATTTTTTTGTTGATGCTATCTAATTTGTTAATCATTGAAACGTTGTTTAATATAAACGGTTTCATGACAGTATTGCTGCGAACCGCCACTACTTCCTCACCTGCCTTTTTCCTTGGAATGTTACTGGTGTTTGTTCCGTTCTTTTTTGTTTTTACGATGGGATCCTGGATTTTAAAGAAATGGCTGAAAGGAGGAGAATCTCATGCATAGTTGGATCTTGAAACGATTAACCTTCCCCCTTCTAATTATCATCGGTTTGCTTATCGCAAGCTTCCTAGTACCGATTCTTTATCCTGAATATGACGAGATAATGGACTGGATGACAGATGAGAAGGGAAAATTAATTGCTGCACCACCCTTTTCAACCGATGAGATGCCGCCTTTAGGAAGTGATAAGCTAGGAAGAAACTTCCTCCTAATACTACTTACCGGCGCAAAATATACCTTGATGGCTGCCGTTGTCATCTCCCTCTTCAGAATGATTTTAGGTTTTGTATTTGCTCTATTTTATACATTTCTCCCCGCGTTTTTCACAAGAACCATAAAAGGATTTGGGGAAACTTTTCAATATATTCCGCTTGCTATCATTGTATTTTCTCTACTTATCCCTTTAGATGGAGCCTTCCAAGCGGGTTCACTGCCTTCTGACCGTTACTTTTTTATTCAAATGATGGGAATCGTAGCCCTCACATTCCCTTCTCTTGGTATTTACCTTGGAGAAGAAATGAAACTGTATATGAATCAAGAGTTTATTGAAGCATCAAAATCAATTGGCGCAAATCGTTTTCAGCTAATGAAAAAACATCTGCTCCCGCAGTTTCGCCGCCATTCAATCGTGTTATTTTCAGAGCAAGTTTCCCAGACACTCTCTTTACTAATTCAATTGGGCATTTTATTAATGGCTCTTGGTGGGATATCAACCGTAGACTTTGCCTTCATGTGGGATCCGAGTAATCCTGCGAGCTTTTCACAAACGAATGAATGGGCAGCGACCATCAGCTTAAATATCAAGCAAGCTTTCATCAACCCTATACTAGTTATAGTTCCATTAACCCTTTTTGCCATTCTTATTTTGTGTGTTAATTCGATAAGCTCTACGTTAAGGCGCGCTCTAATCGATCATGACTATTCTGTAGTGAAAAAAAAGAAAAAAGATGAGAAAAAAGTAGCAGAGACTACTGTTTCAAAAGAGCAGTTTACGTTTAAGAATTAACTATACCATTTGAGGTTTGATCTAAACTGGTAAATGGAATGAGGGCCACTGCTGCAAATCTATTGTTCCAGTCAATGGGATTCCACTATATTAACTTCATTTAGGACAGCTTTGACTCTAAGCAAAGCTGTCCTAAGTACTTTCATCACCTTAAGCAGACGATAGCTTAGTGAATAGTATATGGATAGAGGAATCGATTGGTCAGTTTAGAAGGTTATGAAGGAGAAAATCCGTAGCAAGACTGGTATGCGATGACCAAACCCTTATTAAAATAACAAAGGGGCTTCATTTCGTTATTTGTCCCTACAGTTTTAAGAACACTAGTAAATATTTTTATATTATCGCTCTGTTAAAGATTAATGTTGATATTTATTGAAATAAATAGGACTTCCAATTATTTAGGAGACCTATGCAACATTAATTTCATAACAACTTATTTCTAACTCTATCCCCATTTCACCGATTAACTTTAATGCTTTTGACGGCAAGGTAAAATTGCATTGTCCCTCATAAAAGACACCCATACCTGCACCTTTAGTTGAATAATGAAATAACCTTTATACAGTATACTTAGATAACCTAAGTGTATCCTATGTATTTGGAATTACATTCTTTTTAAATATCTATCTTTCGTTGTTACTTCGTTTCTCAAGTGAAAGATACTCTCTAATACTTCAAACCAAGCAAGGTAATGATTCAGATACTTGGTTCCCACACTGTTGACCAGTTCGAGATAATGTGGATGAATAAAAGGTTTGTTTGAAGGAAAGTGTAAAAGGTAGTTGTGTCAGTTTAGCTCACCTTTTTGCTTGCCATCCAAACAAACCTTCATTTTTTTGATTCCTAAATACTAATTTTTCATTTATTAAGGATTGATAAAAAATGAAATGTCATCATTCTCTAAGTCAAACGTTTTTGCTTGAACGTTTAACCCACTCTGTAAATTCATTTCTGTTAGTGCCAAGTAAATGGACTCATCATTCGGTTTAATGTGAATCCATTCAGGCATATCATATGTTCTACTAATCACATTTAAGACAGTGGAAACAGGTAAATTCATACCTCCTAAAGACATTGTTTTTTGGATTAACGTGATATCACCATTTTCTAATACTTTTGGTTCAAAGGTCATTTGAAAATCGATTGAGCTAGGAAAAAACGCCATTTTTCCGAATAACTCGATATGGTCCGTTAAGTCTACAAAATATTCCACTGAACCATTTTGTTGCTGTTCATTAATATATTGCTGAATTACTTCCGTTAAATTTTCTTTATTGGCTGTTAGTTCTAATGGGTTCGTTTGACTTGAATGGATTTCTTTTTTTTCAGGACTTGACGCTTCAATTGGTTTGAAAAGAATATATGACATCACACTCACGCCCATTAACATGATTGAAAGTAATGTAAAGAATGCCACCTTCCACCTATTTTTCATTAGATTTCTCCTTCTATTTCTCTAGATTTTTTTCTACGACTTTGCCGAGTCTTATACTTAATCGAAAAGAGTGCAGGGATAAAAACCGGTAGCATGATAAAGGTTAATAAAGTTAAACCTATAATGACAACTGTGGCAATTTGAGTCAATGATAAGACACCAGCAGGATACATGGCTGCAAATGTGCCACTAAGAATGACTGCTGCTGAAATTACCACATTCCCGATTTGTTTTTTTGACAACAGCAGTGCTTCGACAGGAGGAAGGTGCTGATTTTCCTTATAACGCATCATTAAAAAGATACTATAATCTACCCCAAGAGCCGTAATCATGATAAATGAGAAAAATGGAATGGTCCATGATAACCCATCATACCCAAAGGCATTCACAAATAACAATTCTGTCATGGATAGTGCCGTATAGTAGCCTAATATTAACGATCCAATAATCATGACCGGAGTCCAGAATTCCCTTAAGATGACGATAAGAACTAATAGAATTCCAATTAGCATGAATGAAACAGTCCGAATAAAATCATCTTTAGCAATCGAATCTAAATCATTATTTATTGAAGAAATTCCACCAATAGCAAAGCTAGTATTCATATGTTCTACTGTTTGAATCTCCTTTGTTATCAATTCGTCTACTTCATCTATAATAGCCATTGCCTCTTGTGAATACGGGTCCACAGATAATTCCAGCGTCATTTTGACTAAATGGCGATTTTCAGACATATACTGATCAAGAACTTGCTGGTATTCACCCTCTAGCATTTCCTGTGGAATCGTGAATGTCGAAGCATCTTCCTCAACCGTTAACTCTTCTAAATAACTTGTTGCTTCCATTAACCCTGATGAGATTTCATCTAAACCTTCTGTACTTTTGGTTAATCCCTCTTCTAATTCCTTCATACCTATCGATAGCTCTTTCAAACCACTTTTCAGTTGAAGTTGACCATTTTGCATCGTTCCAAGACCTGCTTGTAAAGACGCCATATTCGTTATTATGGCCTCTTGTCCTTGATTCCCTTCGTCAAGACCCTTCGATAACTCACGAAGATTTTGTTCGATTTCGATTAATCCACTTGAAATTTGAGCTTGCCCATTTGTTAAGCTTGATAAGCCTTCATTTGCTTGTTGAAACGATTTATTCGTGTTTACGAGTTGGTTATTAAGTTGTGCTAAACCATTTATCATACTTTTTAAAGACTCAGAAGTTGAATCCAATATAGCATGTAGCTTCATCATATTGGCATCTTCTTGAAGCTCAGGATAATCGTTTTGAAGCTCCGTAGCGACTAATTTCAGTCCCTTAATCGTTGACTGAAAAGCTGACAATTGATTGGAAAGAGTCAAATAGCTGTTTCCCATTAAGGTATAGCCATTTTGTAACTCCGTATAGCTCGAATGTAAATCCATTGTTACGGTATTTAATTCCGTCATGCTCGTTTCGATTGTGGCAACCGAATTGGCTAACTGTAAAGAACCATTTGCTCCCCTTGATACACCTTCACCTACTGTTTGAAGAGCAGCATTCAATTGATCTACACTATCAATCATTTCTTCTGTGCCTTTTATTAATTCATCTACTTCAGAAGAATCAGATGGTCCCGATAACTCTTCACTTGCTTCTGATAGCCCTTCTGAGATTCCATCAATGCCATCATTTGCGGATGAAAGCCCTGAACCTACTTCGTCAACCTGATTCTCCATGTATAACTCTTCAATTCTTTCTCCCTTTGGTCTAGTTGGACTATAAACTTTTTCTACGCCCTCTATTTCATTTATTTTCTCCGTTAAGTCGTCAATCCAATCTAATTGTTCATTTGTATTAAGTGGTACATCAGATTTTATTACAACCGTAGAAGGCAAAGCTTTCCCTTGAGAAAATTTTTCTGAAAGAATAGCAAACCCTTGCACAGACTCATAGGAATCACTTACTTCCTCAAGACTGTTATAAGATGATTCACTATTTGAAAGCACGATTACAGGAATCGTAACGATGGCCACAATTATCAACGATATGAGAGGTCTAGCAATTGAGAATCTTCCTAACCTTATCCATATTTTACTTTCACCATGAGAATGGTTTTGTTTAACTGGCCAAAACATGAACCTTCCTAGCACCATCATAAAAAACGGCATCAGCGTGTATAAAGCGACAACTAATGTGGCAACGGCCACTGCTACTGCAACCGAGGATTGGAACACAGAGAATTTAGCGAAACCTAAAATACTAAAACCAACAAACACCGCTAACGCACTGTATAAAACGGTTTTTCCTGCCGTTTTAAAGGTTTGGATAATCGCATCCTTCACAGCTATCCCTTTGCTTAATTCCTCCTTAAATCTGCTCAATAGTAAAATGTTATAATCCGTTCCAATTCCAAATAATACTAAGATTAAAAATGTTTGAGTCGTAGTAGAAAATGGGAACTGAAGCTTATCAACGAGATGCGCGACAATACTCAAAGAACATATATACGTAATACCCACCGTTAGTAAGGAAATGATGGGTGTTACAGGTGAACGAAAAACGAAAATTAATACCACAATAATAAAAAGCACGGTAAATACTTCTGTTTTCTTTACCCCTTCACCTGCCGTTTGAATTTGATCTTCATTAATAAATTCATTTCCTGTTAAATACGTTTGAACTTCACTATCCTCTAACTCCGTTTGGAGGTCTTCACGTAATTCACTAATCTTCCTATCTGACCTATCCATATTAAGAACAGCCATAACCGTTGTTTTGTCTTCAGATACAAATTGATCAGTCAATTCATCATTTACAAAATGCGTAGCAATGGCATTAATGCCTAATTCATTTTCTTTGACCTTTAATTCTTTTATCTCATTTTCAATACTTGTCATTTGCTGTTCCGTTAGTGCTGTGTCTTCATGAAAAACAAGTACAACATCCACTCTATCCGAATCTGTTGATTGGTTTTCTAATTCATTGATCAACTGTTTCGACACAACAGAGGAATACTCATCTGGAATTTTCGGTTGCCCTTTCTCTCTCACTAATTGATCGACATTTGGCATCGTTGTGAACAATATAAACGTAATAATAATCCACAGAAGAGCAATCCCCCATCGATAATGAACTATATGCTTCATCATGTACCCCCTAAATAAGTGATACATTCAAGTTATCATCGAAACATAAAACGAAAATGAAATAAAAATAAAGAAAAATAAAGATTCGATAATAGAAACTGTTCAAGATAGATTTTCGTCAATATATAAAGCGGTTATAGCGCATTATGCAAAAAGTGAGCCTCAAAAATTGACGTTCCTTTCTTACTCAGTGGATAATGTTGGAAAAAGCCCTGTATTTAAATGACTTACACTTCAAAGGAAACTCTTTACCCTTTATGTAAATTGATATAATTTATAGTCTCCGTTATTTGATGAATACCTTAAAATATTTCCATCGGCTGGTACACCTTCAAAGTAGGCGCCTATACATCCCGTTGTACACCGATGTCCAGATAGTAATATATTCAGTTCTCTTTTTTTATTTTGTTCTTCAAGTTCAGTCATGAAACGAAAAACACGTTTGATAAAATGACTAGGTTCTTCCACCCCTTTATATACACTTGAATCTGGAATATTTCCGTCCATTTTTACATCTTTTATTTTGATTCTGTCCGCTTCACCTAAATCAAAGACGTCTAAACTTGGATCCACCGTCGCTTTCAAATCTGTTACTATCTCAGCTGTTTGAATGGCTCTTTCTTGCGGTGAGGAAAAGACTAAGTCAAATTTAATCGGTTGCAATTTATCTCTTAAATTATTCGCTTGTTCCACCCCTTGCTCATTTAAAGGCAGTCCTAATCGTCCTTGCATTCTTCTTTCTTTATTTAAATCCGTTTGTCCATGCCTGACAACATAAATCATTTCTCATCCCCCATTTATAGCATGTTACTTAAGAATCTTTGCTCACTATAGGCAACGTAACCTTAATTCCTAAACCACCTAATTCCTTTGATCGATAAGCATAAACCGTCCCCTCGTGACTTTCGACAATCGACTTAACAATGGCAAGACCTAGCCCGGTCCCTCCCTTTTCTCTTTGTCTAGATTGATCGACAGTGAAAAACTTTTGAAACAAAAGCGGGTAGTCTTCCTCGTTTACACCGACCCCGTTATCTTCCAATGTGATAACAACTGAATCCTGCTTTTCAATTCCTTCTAGCTGAATGGTTAGTTCCTCGTTTTCAGCATATTTAATCGAGTTGCTCACGATGTTTGCAAATATGCGACGTAGAAACTTTTCATTACCTAAAATGGTTAGTTTATCAGATACATTATGTTTCCAGTTGAAAGTATAGCCTAAACCTGATAATTCAGCTTCATACTCTTCTCCTATTGAATGTAAGAAATGACTAATATTCATTTCACTACGATTCATTTCCTGTAAAGCAATAATATTCTCAGCGTAACTGGAAAATTCATTTACAAGGTCTGTCATAAAGGTCGATTTTTTTTGAACAACCTTCAGAAATTCTTCTCTTTGCTCAGAAGTATGATTTTTGGATGAAAGTGAAAGCTCTAAAAACCCACTAATTGTCGTCAAAGGGGTTTTTAAATCATGTGCAATGGCCGTTAACATATTCGTTTGTTCAATATGCACACGTTGAAGGCGGGACTCTAATTCATAAAAACGATTGTATAGTTCCCCTATTTCACCTTTTCCGCTCATCTCGATTTTCGGTAACGTTTCATGTAAATTAACTCTTTTAAATCGGTTGATTAAGTTCGTAATAGGTCGTGTAATCGTGTCGTGAAAATAGAGCGTTAGTAAGATAGAGATAATAATATTTGTAATTAATACAAAGAGAAACATATCAATCGCTAGTCTAAATATTTCATTATTTATTTCTTCTAACTTCCTCTCAGCAGATAAAAAAAGAACAATTTCCTCTCCGTCAGATGTTTTAACTGGTAACCAGCGATCACCGGTTGTAATTTCTTTTTCAATGGCATTAAATTCATAGATGATATCCTTGAATTCAGGATCAATTAATTTAATGATTAGCTCTTCTTTTTCTCCGAGCTCTTCTAAATAACGAACAATTTCTTCTTGATCAGGGTACCGCTTTCCAACCTCTTGAGCAATTTGACTATGCTTGTCAATAAATGCTTGATTGCTTTCAGATATTTCGCTTGTAATCTTCTCCCTTACTTCAATTTTGATGTAAAGAAGAACGACAAAGAAGAACAGCAGAGCGATGATAAGAAACAATAAAGGAATGTGATATTTTAACTTCATTGTGCTTTTCCTTCGAGTGAAAACTTATATCCTACTCCCCATATCGTTTTAATATAATCATGATCCTTACCCAATTTTCTCCGAATGTTTTTTATATGCACGGTAACATTGTTAAGGTCCCCATAATCCGCTTCCCAAACGTTTTGATAAATTTGTTCTCGGCTAAATACTTGATTCGGATGTGTTGCTAAAAAATCGAGCAATTGAAACTCCTTCGTTGAAAAATTTAGTTTTTCTCCTTGAAGGTAGACCTCATACGTATTTTTGTTTAACGATAGAGACGAAAAATTGGTCATGCTCTCTTGCTCCTGTGTTAATTCGTCTAATATCCTATCCATTTTCCTAAAATGAGCCCTTACCCGAGCAACTAGTTCGTTCACATTAAATGGCTTTGTAATATAATCATCTGCTCCTATTTCTAAACCGATAATCTTATCAATGTCACGATCCTTTGCACTAAGAAGTAATATCGGTATATTACTTACCTCTCGGATTTTTTTACACACTTCGATGCCATCCATATGAGGCATCATTATGTCTAAAATGACAATGTCTATTTTTTTATTTTGAAGGATTTCTAATGCTTCTTTCCCATTATGTGCATAAGTTGTTTTATAATTTTCAAATTTTAACGATTCTGATATCAGCATAACAATATCTTGATCATCATCCACGATTAATACCGTTCTTTCCATTCAACCTATCCTCCTACCTCAAAATGTACTATTTGGTCATTATTATAAACAAAGTGTAGCTCCAACTATGCAACCACTATCTATGTATTCTGACTACTATACTCATGAAACGATGACAATTCATTTACCTACCTAAATCGTTACCATTTCTTCTATTATATCCTACACACTCTTTCATATCTTACTTAAGCTTAAACCTTTGATAATAAAACAAAAGGAGCAATTCTATCCTTTACAGATGGATTTTCAAGTTGCTCATGCCTATAAAGATAACAATTATTACTGTGAAACACCATCGCAAAGAGAGCAAATTTGATAGACTCAGTTCAACCGTCATACGAAGGACTATTATTAATCAAAAAAACCACTCAATTAGGTAGTGACCCCTGAAAGTTAGAGTTTTAGTTATACTGCTATTAGGTTGGTTTGAGTTCGGTATTGTACTGGACTTAAGCCAGCCAATTTTACTTTTATTCGGTCGTTATTATAGTAATCAAT
>NZ_JBBAXC010000014.1 GCF_037120725.1 Bacillus spongiae | reverse complement strand
ATTGATTACTATAATAACGACCGAATAAAAGTAAAATTGGCTGGCTTAAGTCCAGTACAATACCGAACTCAAACCAACCTAATAGCAGTATAACTAAAACTCTAACTTTCAGGGGTCACTACCAAAGGGCGTCTTTTTTTGTTTGCTAATGCTAGTCATTGTCGAATGATGGCTAAAAATTATTGTGTTTAACATTTGGTTATTATGGATAATTTGTCAATATTCAACAATGTTTATTTTATATCCAAAGCAACATGTGTATAATAAGCAAAGAGATATTATTCTGATTATTCAATAAATCAACAGGTGTAACTTTACTAAGTGGTGAAAATATCCATTTAACTTAAAGAATAAAGACTACAGCAGGATAGCAGTAAAGTGAACAATAGAGTGGAGGAAATCATGTACATAATAAATCGTTTTCTCACGTTAATATGGAAAATACTATCTGCTTTTGTGGCAACCCTTTTAATCAGCTGTCTTCCTTATTTATTTGACGACTTTCAACTCAATATGACAAACTACTTTGGCCATATTATTGATCTTTTACAAAAAGTAGTCTTATTAGGTGAATTTCAATATGCGACAGGAGGAGATACATTTAGACCTTTGTTTCCAACAATATTTGAGGCGTTACGTCAATCTTTACAGCTAATTGTTGGTTCATTATTAATCTCTGGATTCGTATCGATTATTATAGCGATTTTCGTAGTCAACTTAAAGGAAAAGTATATTAAAATCATTCAAGAAATCTTAACATACATACAATCCATCCCTGATCTATTTTATATTATAGGCTTGCAACTATTTATTGTTTGGTTATATAAGAAGACGGATATTGTCTTTTTAAATTTTGCATCGTATGGTGAGGAACAAGCCATATTCCTACCAATTCTTTGTTTGAGCATAACACCTACAATGATCATTACAAAGTTATTAATTAATCAAATGATAGAAGAACTTCATAAAAATTATGCACACTTAGCGAAGGCGAAAGGTGTTTCTTCCTTTAACATCATCTTTGTCCACATACTACGAAATACGGTCTATTCTCTTTTTCATTACTCAAAAACCATTATCTTATTTTTTTTAACGAATCTACTTATTGTAGAGTATTTATTTAATATTCCTGGAGTCATGTCTTTCCTATTAAATTATCCTTTTCCTGATGTTTTTTTTATCTCCCTTCTATTACTATATTATCCTATTTTTCTTCTATTTCAGCTCTATGAACTTTTCGTTCCAAGTGTGATTAAAAAGGGGGAGGCATAATTGATTAAAGTTTTGTTGAAGGATAAACGGTTTTTAATTGGTTTTTCATTTATTAGTTTCTTAGTTCTAGCTAGTATCGGAAATACTGTATTTAATAATGGAGATATTAGGCAAGTCCAAAGTATATATATAGATGGACAACTTGTAGAAACGGCTCCTTTTCAGCCTTCATTAGCATTTCCATTAGGGACAGATCCTAACGGCTACGATTTATTCCATATCGTTATTGAAGGAGCCAAATATACAATTGGCATTACTTTATTAATTGCCTTTTTTCAGTTAATAGTAGGAATTGTGATTGGAACAATCTTAAGTGGATATTTTTTAAGAACCTTTAAAGTATTTGAACATATTCTTGAAACCTTTTCAGTGCTTCCCGTAACATTGGTTGCATATTTTATTCTTATTAATGTTTTGACAATGCCTTTTGATGGGTTTGCAGAGCCATTTTATGTGAGAGCCTCGTTTGAAGTAATAATTTTAGTACTGCTGCCATTACCAAGTGTGGTGCTATATATCGTCAAGGAAATTCAGAAAATACTAGGAATGGAATTTATTAAAGCCTCCAAAATATTAGGTGCGAGCACATTTCGAATTATCTTCGTTCATGTATATAAGCATTTAATCCAAAGATTTGTCATTCTTTTCATTCAGCAATTTAATCAAACGTTGATTATTTTAGCACATCTAGGTTTATTAAGTATGTTTTTTGGGGGGACGGTCATCGATTATTCTCCACTTCAGGAGCCTCCAAAGACACTTTCCTATGAGTGGTCAGGTTTAATAGGAGATTATTTTGAATATTTTTTCATTCATCCTTATATCCCTATTGTACCTATTATTTTCTTTTCTTTAACAATTATCAGTATTAATTTAATTTTAAACAGTCTAGAATCAACGTTCACTAAAGTTAATAAGGGAAAGCAAAATAGTGACCAAAAAGTAGTGGAAGATAAGGAAGCTTCTGGGGTTCAAAAGAAGGTTACAGATCATTCTTTTGAATTTACGACATTTAAAAATTTATAATGCTAACCAATTGCATTTTGTGATTTCCTAAAGGACAATTTTTATAAATTGTCCTTTTTTTACTATTGTAATTATTCTAATAGGCACTACCTATTAGTGAAAAACAGAAGATTATTTAAGTGTATTTTAGTTAGTAGGTGGAGATTGATTTTTTGTTTTTTGTCTATATTGCTCAGCTAATTTGTTTTTTACCTCATTGTAAGCTAAGCCTGAAGCGTTATTTAGTTTTTTTACTTCTTCAATATCAGTCCCTGAAGCGGTCCTTCTTTTCATATAATCACCTCTATTTATAGCCTGTTCTAGTTAAAGGGTTTTATTCTAGTCAATAGTAGTCCTCTGATTAAGAAGGATCCAATCTGATTTATTCGTCTATTTACGTTACAATAGAAGGAAAGGGTTTTTTATCAAAATCCTCGAATACATAGTAAGAATGAAAAAAGGGGGACTTATTTTGGGATATAGTGAGGTTTGGGATTTAGATGTGTTCTTTTCTGGAGGTAGTGAGTCTTCGGAATTTCGTGATCATATGAACAACCTACAGGAAAAGGTAGTGGCTTTTGCAGAAGAGGAGCGAAAGTTTATACAACCAACAGTTCATAATATAGTGAACATGATTGAGCCTGCTACTAGTGTGATGATGTATTTACGTCAAGCTGGAGCTTTTATTGGGTGCTTGCAAGCACAAAATATGAATGATCGAAAAGCAGATGCCTTAAGAGGGGAACTCACTTCACTCAGTGCAACCTTTCAAGTAAGTTTTAATTCTTTCCAACAAAAACTTTCACAAACAGATGATGATGTTTGGAATGATTTCATTCAAGATGAAGCATTAAGGGACTTGGCTTTTGTATTAAAAGAGTGGCGTGAAAAAGCAAAGGAGAAGCTTTCTAATGAAGAGGAAGCTTTAATTCAATCACTGGCTGTTGATGGATATCATGGTTGGGGAGAAATGTATGATACGGTTGTCGGTTCAATGGCAATCGAAGTTGAAGTAGACGGTGAACTAAAAACATTATCGGTTGGACAAGCGAATAACTTGGCTAGTCATAAAAATCCAGCCGTTCGTCAAGAGGTATTTAAAAAGCTAGAAGCAGCATGGCAGGAAAAAGAAGAAATGTTTGCGCGCACTCTTAACCATCTAGGTGGATTTCGTCTACAGGTGTATGATGCTCGTGGATGGGAGGAAGTGTTAAAAGAGCCTCTTAGTTATAATCGAATGAAAAAAGAAACACTAGACGCAATGTGGGGAGCAATTAGCGAGAAGCGAGAAGCTTTTGTTGGTTATCTTAATCGAAAAGCAGAGCTGTTAGGAAAAGAAAAACTATCCTGGTCTGATTTAAGTGCTCCAATTGCAACGACAACGAACAATATGTCCTTCGATGAGGGAGCTCATTTTATTGAAAAGCACTTCCGGAAATTTGGGAATGAAATGGCGGATTTTACAAAACAAGCCTTCGAACAAGAATGGATTGAAGCAGAGGATCGACCTGGAAAACGCCCCGGAGGTTTTTGTACACTGTTCCCTTTAAGTGAACAGTCACGTATCTTTATGACCTATTCTGGAACCATGTCGAATGTAGCAACACTAGCTCATGAACTTGGACATGCATTCCATTCATATGCTCTTCGTCCAATGCATACGTTGAATCGTAATTATGCGATGAATGTCGCAGAGACAGCCTCGACGTTTGCTGAGATGATTGTCGCAGATGCGGCTGTAAAGGAAGCAAACACAAACGAAGAAAAAGTAGCATTAGTAGAAGATAAGCTTCAACGAAGTGTCGCTTTCTTTATGAATATACACGCACGTTTCCTTTTTGAAACGAGGTTTTACGAAGAGCGAAAACAAGGAATGGTTTCTGCCGAGCGGCTAAATGAGCTAATGGAAGCAGCACAAAAAGAAGCTTATGGAGATTCATTAAGTGACTATCATCCCCACTTTTGGGCTTCAAAGCTTCATTTTTATATAACAGGCGTACCATTTTATAACTTCCCATATACATTTGGCTATCTTTTCTCTTTAAGTATTTATGCGAAAGCAATAGAAGAGGGAGAAGGATATGAACAAAAGTATATTAACCTTCTCCGCGATACGGCGGTAATGACAGTTGAAGAACTTGCAATGAAGCATTTAGGAGAAGATATCACGCAAAAAGATTTTTGGGAAAAGGGAATGAATCTATGCGTCCAAGATGCAGAAGAATTTCTACGTTTGACTAAGTAAATCATGTTTATTGTAGCGTTAGGGCAAATATTGTCCTAACGCTTCTTTTATAGAAAGTCCAAAAGTAAAATTGAGCCTCTTCGAGTTTATTGCTAAATGAAAGCATGTAAGCGGATTAAGTCATAAAGAAAGAAACTAAAATCATGCTCACTAGTTCACATAATTGTTGGATTTATTAAAGCAGTGCCAATAAAGGCAGGAACTTTCCTTTCTCAAATTTCATGTGAGATATATCACAGCCTTACTCTAGTGAAAGTTCTAATGTAAAAGTAAGAAATATATTTGTTGTTCATTATCAATTAAAGGAAGTGGTTTAGATGTATTGGGAAGGGTTTGAAAAAGGAAAATGGACAGACGATATTGATGTAAGAGACTTTATTCAACGAAATTATTCCCCTTATGACGGAGATGACACTTTTTTATTAGGGCCAACGGAAGCAACCTCAGAGTTGTGGAAGCAAGTACTCCAATTAGATAAAGAAGAGAGAGAACGTGGTGGCGTTTGGGATATGGATACAAAGAAAGTATCGACGATTACCTCTCACGGGTCAGGCTACTTAAATAAAGAATTGGAAACGATAGTGGGCTTTCAAACAGAAAAACCATTTAAACGATCTCTTCAGCCATTCGGTGGTATTCGAATGGCAAAAGCTTCATTGGAATCCTATGGATATGAATTAGATAACGAAACAGAGAAGCTTTTTACTGACTTTAGAAAAACGCATAACCAAGGAGTATTTGATGCTTATACGAAAGAGATGCTGTTAGCAAGAAAAGCAGGTATTATAACAGGATTACCAGATGCATACGGACGTGGCAGAATTATTGGTGATTACCGTAGAGTACCGCTATACGGCGTTGATTTTCTAATTAATATGAAAAGAGAGGATATGAAAACGCTCGGTGACGAGGTGATGACAGAGGAGGTTATTAGAAATCGAGAAGAGCATTCAGAACAAATTCATGCACTTCAAGAGCTAAAGAAGTTAGCTAACATATATGGATATGATATTTCTAAACCTGCTACTACGGCGAAAGAAGCGTTTCAATGGTTGTATTTCGGATATTTAGCGGCCATTAAAGAGCAAAACGGTGCGGCAATGAGTCTCGGTCGTGTCTCTACTTTCTTAGATATTTATATTGAAAGAGACATAGTATCAAATCGATTAACAGAAGAAGAAGCGCAAGAGCTTGTGGACCACTTCGTGATGAAGCTTCGTTTAGTTAAATTTGCACGCACACCAGAATATAATGAATTATTCTCTGGTGACCCAACGTGGGTAACAGAGTCAATAGGAGGAATGGGACTAGATGGTCGTTCCCTCGTGACAAAGAACTCCTTCCGTTTTTTAAACACATTATCTAATTTAGGTCCGGCACCTGAGCCAAATTTAACGGTTTTATGGTCAACTAAGCTCCCTGATTCGTTTAAAAGGTATTGTGCAAAAATGTCGATTAATACGAGTTCAATACAATATGAGAGTGACGATGTAATGATCTCAGAATATGGGGATGATTACGGAATCGCTTGTTGTGTTTCAGCGATGAGAATAGGGAAACAAATGCAATTTTTTGGAGCACGAGCGAACTTGGCAAAAGCATTATTATACGCAATAAATGGGGGCGTCGATGAAAAGCTTAAAATTCAAGTAGCCCCACAATTTGCAAAGATTGAGGGAGAATACCTCCAATACGAAGAAGTAATGGAAAAGTATGATCAGATGTTGAATTGGCTGGCGAAATTGTATATGAACACCTTAAATATCATTCACTACATGCATGATAAATATTCTTACGAGCGAATTGAAATGGCATTACATGATCGTGATATTATACGCACGATGGCAGGTGGTATTGCAGGGCTGTCTGTTGTCGCGGATTCCTTAAGTGCGATTAAACATGCCAATGTAAAAGTAATTCGTGATGAAAACGGAGTGGCTGTGGATTATGAAGTAGAAGGAGCTTATCCTCAATATGGAAATAATGATGATCGAGTCGATTCCATTGCAGTAGATCTTGTAAAGCGCTTTATGAATAAATTAAAATCCCATCAAACCTATAGAGATTCAATACCTACGATGTCCATATTAACAATTACAAGTAATGTCGTGTACGGCAAAAAGACTGGTAGTACTCCAGATGGGCGTGAAGGAGGTCAGCCATTTGCTCCTGGTGCAAATCCGTTACACGGACGAGACCAAAAAGGAGCACTTGCATCTTTGAGTTCCGTTGCTAAGCTACCATACGATTATTCACGTGATGGAATTTCAAATACGTTTAGTATTGTCCCGAAAGCTTTAGGCAAGGATGACGAATCTCAGGAGAAAAACTTAGTCGCTCTGTTAGACGGGTATGCCATCAAGCAAGGCCATCACTTAAATATTAACGTTTTTAATCGTGACACCTTACTAGATGCAATGGAACACCCAGAAAATTATCCACAGCTGACCATTCGAGTTTCGGGCTATGCTGTCAATTTCATTAAATTAACGAGAGAACAGCAAATTGATGTTATAAACCGAACGTTCCATGAAATGATGTAATAGAGGGAGCTGAATGAAATGCAATACCAAAATAGTGTTCATTCAACTGAATCCCTCGGGACAGTAGACGGACCAGGCATACGCTACATTGTCTTTACACAAGGGTGTCTTTTACGCTGTAAATATTGCCATAACCCCGATACTTGGAAATTAGGGGAAGGGAAGGACATTTCTATTTCAACACTTATATCTGAAATAAAGAGTTATCTACCATTTATTCAAGCATCAGGAGGTGGTGTGACGGTTAGTGGAGGAGAACCTTTGTTACATTTAGACTTCATTATGGAACTTTTCACAGAGTGCAAAAAGCTCGGAATTCACACATGTATAGATACATCGGGCGGCTGTTACAGTGAAAAAGCGTCATTTCAAGAAAAACTGAACAACGTGTTGAAATTAACCGATCTTGTATTATTAGATATAAAGCATGAGAATGCAGAAAAGCATAAAGCTTTAACGGGCTTATCGAATGAGCATATTAAAGCTTTTGCAAGACACTTAGATAAAATAAACAAGCCTGTATGGATTCGCCATGTACTCGTACCAGGTTATACAAATAGTGAGAATGACTTAATAAAGCTTGGCAAATTTCTACGAGAGTTATCCAATATTGAAAAAATCGAAATCCTTCCTTATCACACGCTAGGTGTATATAAGTGGAAGAATTTAGGTTATGAATATCCCCTTGAAGGTGTTCACACACCTAGTGAAGAAGAAGTACAGCAAGCCTATCAACTAATCAAAGGGGAATAAGAAAAGTGAAGGCGGCTCGAACTGTGCCGACAGGCAAGTGGCGCAAGCCGCAGGTGATCCCGATCACCGAAGGATTGAGTCAGTTGACCCCGAGGGACAAGTCGCCGGAACTAGCCAAAGAAAAGTGAAGGCGGCTCGAACTGTGCCGACAGGCAAGTGGCGCAAGCCGCAGGTGATCCCGATCACCGAAGGATTGAGTCAGTTGACCCCGAGGGACAAGTCGCCGGAACTAGCCAAAGAAAAGTGAAGGCGGCTCGATCTGTCCCAACAGGCAAGTGGCGCAAGCCGCAGATGATCCTGATCATCGGAGGATTGAGTCAGTTGACCCCGAGGGACAAGCCGTCGGAACTAGCCAAAGAAAAGTGAAGGCGGCTCGATCTGTGCCGACAGGCAAGTGGCGCAAGCCGTCTTCGTTGGTTTGGAAAAAATAAACAAAGTTAAAAGAATCCATTTTGAAAATTATTGATCAAAATGGATTCTTCTTTTGAAGATGTAATGTGGAATTTTATAAAAAATGTCGATCATTTTCTACTTCTATTTTTCCTAAATTACACCTGCTTGGAGAACAACAATCGTAGGTGGACACTAGACAAAAAGCTAATCGCCTTATTAATCATTTCGTTTCCTAATAATTATTGATTGTTGAAGTACAAACATCTATTCCTTTAGCTGTTTCTAATTTAAAATTTATATCCTTCAAATACTTTTAATCCCTCTTCATTTAATACTTTCTCTACCACTACTGGTTTTTGAGGACTTTTATCAAATACTTCTTTGCATGATATCATAATGTTACTACCGGCTATTTCTGCTAATTGATTGTGAGATACACTGTATACCATTTTTCCAAGATTCGACCAAACCATAGCGCCAGAGCACATTACACAAGGTTCACAACTTGTATATAAGCTATATTGAGATAAATCAAAAATATTATGTTCAGTACAAAACTTTCTAATGAGTCCGATTTCAGCATGGTGAGTAGGATCACACAAAGTATTAATTTTATTTTCCCCAATCATAACTACTTCATCATCTTTTACTAATATAGCTCCAAACGGCTCATTTCCTTCCGTTCTAGCTTGAAAAGCCATATCAAGAGCCTTTTTCATGAAATATTCATCATTTTTCTTCATTTTATTAAACCTCCATTAATTGATTAGAACTACTTATTTTCTATTATGGACACTAACTACAATGTTTACTTAGGTTTATTGCTTATGTAGCGAAGCACTCCTCCTGGGACTGTCTTCATATAGATGGGAAAATTCGCTTATGTACGTAGAAGTTAATGAACACAATGTCCAATGGTCGTTTAGAATTTTTAAATTCCTACTTCTGTATGGAAGATAGGATTTAATTATTTTTCAGTATATTGATAGTAAGCAATAAAGTCTATCTATATCCTTCAAGCAAGAATACTTTTTATTTCACATACTATCTCGCTTCTTGAATAACTAATTGTGTTCAAGGTTTCTATCTCTGATTAAAAAAACCCCTTTGGATATAAATCCGAAGGGATTTTATTGATAAGTATCGTGATTCGTTGCTTGAACTGCATCGACAGGCAACTGTCGCAAGCCGCAGCAATGTATATGATGATAGTTACTATATAGGCGGATTTTCTTTATTTGACTTAGGAAGTGGATCTATTCTTTTGCTTTCATCACTATTTAATGTTTGCCGAAGAAAGTAAAAGAATGTCCACCCTATCAAAAATAAAACCATCAACATCCCAACGGTTACTACCCAATAATATGTCATTTTCATCCTCCTCCCTTTTTACACATATATGCGAAAGTGAACAAGTTCTTTCTTGGTATTTTCACTTAGGTTAAGAAGTGGACAAAAACTTCGTTAACAGCGAGGTTTTGTTTTTTGGCTAATGTAGAAGGATGACAGAGTGGTGTTACATTTTGAAATTCATTTTTTTAGCAAACCATTTTATGAAGGTGAAAATTACTTCCCTGGCCCTAGTTCTATTTCTATCCGGGGGTCGTTATAGGGTTTAAGGAATAGCGGTAAGATGATAGTAGGATAACGAAAGGAGGAAAACATGGTGAAGAAGCTTGGCTTAATTGTTCTAGGGGTAACGGCAGGAATCGTACTAATTGCAAATATGGGTCCTATCATTGCGTTGGCGATTAGTCTAGTGATCGTGTACTTCTCATATAGAGAGTTCATGAAGTCAGCCTCTACTGGTGGTAAAGTCTTGTGGGCATTTATAGGCTTTATTGCGCTAATTGCTTCTGCTACAAATGCTCCAGCAATTATAGGTTTAGTAGCTGCGTATTTGTTGTGGATTGTGTATAAGAATTGGAACACTCAAAAAGATGGTGAGCCAGAAGATTTTGGTGATGATCCATTTACTGGATTTGAGAAAGAATGGGCAAAGTTAAAATAAAATCATTAAAAGGAGAGAGTGTTATGGCAAATTTATTTAAACGAATACGCAACAGCGTGGAAGCGGACATAAATGAACTACTGGATAAAAAGGAAAATAAAAATCCGGGAGCGCAATTAAATCAATACTTAAGAGAATGTGAGCGAGAGGTGGAGAAAACACGGAATCTCGTTGAAAGACAATATTTACTAAAACAAGAATTTATGAAAGAATTGAAAGAAGCCCATCAAATGGCTTTGAAGAGACAGCATCAAGCACAAGTAGCAGAAAAAGCCGGAGAGAATGAATTGCAGGAATTTGCTGAACGTGAGTATGTTGTATATAGAGACCGTACTGAACGACTTGAACAAGCGAAAGTACAAGCGGTTCAACAGTTAGAAGAGCTTGAGAGAAAATATGAAGAAATGAAACATAAGTTAAAAGATATGCATATTAAACGAATGGAATTAATGGGCAAGGAGAATATTTCAAGAGCGAATTATCGTATGAATCGACTGTTGAAAGAGAATAAACTAGATAATCACTCCTATCCTCGTTACGATGAAATGGAAAATTATTTAGAAAGATTAGAACATCAAGTGAATAGTTCGTATCACCGCAATACGATTGACGCTAAAATTGCAAAATTAGAAAACGATGCAAAAAATAAAGAAAATGAATCCATTTCATTATAAAAAATGATATTCTAAAAGACGTAGCGTTCCTACGTCTTTTCACCCATTAGGATGTAAATTGGTAAGAAAAAAATAGTATGATAGTGCAGCAACAACTACTGAAAGGGAGGTCCTCATATGAATATTAAAGCTGATTTTATTAGCTGGACTGTATTAATAGGTATTATTTTACTGCTTTTAGAGATCTCACTTTATGATGGAGGACCGATCTTAGTATTGCTTGTGAATCTAATCTGTATTTACTTTGGACGTAATCATTATGAAGCTACATTCGGTAAAATATTATTTTGGTTTGGATTAATTAGCTTAGTCATCACGATTTTAAATACATTTGCCTTTAAATTTTTACTTATTGCCATCTTAGTCTATGTTGTTGTAAGGTACGCACAGTCAAAAGAAAACCCACATCACCATAAGCTAAAGGTCCCTGATGAGGGGGGAGGTTATGCAGATGAAATAGTACGATCCCAACCTTTATTTCAAAATAAATGGATTGGTTCCCAAGAAACTACAGAGCGGGTATATGAGTGGAATGACATAAATGTACAAGGTGGAATTGGAGATACCGTTGTTGATCTAAGCTATACTGTATTACCAAAAGGAGAGTCTGTTATATTTATTCGTCATTTTTTAGGAAATATAAAGATTCTTGTTCCTTATGAAGTCGAAGTAAATATTCAACATTCAGTGATTGCAGGTGCAACAAATATTTTTGGGATAGAAGAGAAAACACATTTTAATAAAGTGTTTTATTATAAAACTACTCGATATGAACAGGCAACATCAAAAGTGAAAATTGTCACTTCACTGGGAATTGGAGATATTGAGGTAAATAGAATATGAACATCATTCAGCGACATACGCTTTTAATCATTCTATTTACGTTTATTATTGGCCCCCTTTTTTTTCTCGTTACCTTTATGACGTTTCCAATTAACTCACTTTCACAGCTTTGGGAACAGGAGCTGTTTGATATTCCATTTATCTTTGCCGTGCCTGTTTTGCTGCTATTAATTGGCTCATTCTATGGACTTATATCGGGCATTTATTGGCGAAAGAAATGGAAATCGATTGATTATGCTGTTAAGCAACTTCAACAAGGGATACATGTTCAACCAGGCATCATAGGTATAAAAGAATTAGATGATATTATGGATCGACTTATATCTGTAGATAAACAAATAACAGAGCAAAGAAAACAAGCGCAGAAACTTGCTAATGAAAAGGCGGAAGTTCAAGAAAAACAAGTACAAAAGCTCGTATCTCAAGAGCGAAATCGATTAGCGCGTGAGTTACATGATTCCGTTAGTCAACAGTTATTTGCTGCGTCGATGTTAATGTCTGCTATCACAGAAACGGTTGATGCTAAGGACTCCAAGCAATTACTTATGGTAGAAGAAATGATTCATCAATCTCAGCTTGAAATGAGAGCATTACTACTTCATTTAAGGCCTATCGCATTAAAAGGGAAGACGTTAAGAGAGGGGATAGAAGAACTTCTAATGGAGCTGCTTCAAAAGGTACCGATAAAAATTTCTTGGAAAGTAGAAGAAATGTCTCTAGATAAAGGGATTGAAGATCACCTTTTTCGTATTTTGCAGGAATCTGTATCGAATACTCTTAGACATGCAAAAGCCAGCTCTTTGAGAGTGTTGTTAATTGAGCGTGATGATGTGCATATATTAAGAGTAGAGGATGATGGGGTTGGATTCAATGTTGAAGAAACCAAAGCAGGTTCCTACGGATTACATATGATGAATGAACGTGCAATTGAGTTAGGTGGTTCATTGAAAATTATTAGTCTGCTGAATCAAGGAACAATTCTAGAAGTAAGAATTCCTAAAATAGCCAATGGAGGGGAAGAGAATGATTAGAGTTTTATTTGTAGATGATCATGAAATGGTTCGAATCGGAGTTTCTTCCTATTTATCTGCTCAATCCGATATTGAGGTCGTTGGTGAAGCAGACGATGGCAGTACGGCAATTGACCTTGCTTTGGAATTAAAGCCTGATATTATCTTAATGGATTTAGTCATGAAAAAAATGGATGGAATTGAATCGACAAAGGAAATTATTAATAGATGGCCAGAAGCGAAAATTATTATTGTAACCAGCTTTATTGATGATGAAAAGGTTTATCCTGCGCTTGAAGCTGGGGCGACTAGTTATATGTTAAAGACATCGAAAGCAAGTGAGATTGCTGATGCTATACGTAAAACATACAATGGCCAAACTGTACTAGAGCCAGAAGTGACAGGAAAGATGATGACAAAGATGAGATCAGGCAATCCTCCCGCACTTCACGAGGATCTTACAAACCGAGAAATGGAAATTTTGTTATTAATGGCTGAAGGAAAAACAAATCATGAAATTGCTGATGGGTTATTTATTGCACATAAAACAGTTAAAACTCATGTAAGCAATATTCTCAGTAAATTAAATGTCCAAGATCGTACACAAGCAGTAATATATGCATTTAAGCATGCACTTGTAGAATGAAAAATCTCAGTCCTGTATCTGAGATTTTTCTATTTTTAGTGAATAAGTAGGTATAGCTTTTTACTCTTCACAACATAGTATCTCAATCTAGTAATTAGGAAAAATTAGTGGAATAAGGGAGAGGGTAAACGAGTGTATTGTCAATGTTACATAAAAGAAAGTAAAAAAGCACTTTTATGAGAAGTGCTTTTTTCTTATCCCTATTCTGTCCCTGGCCCTTTTTTGAGTTCTAAAGCGAGGACTAGTGCTGCTATTCCGTGCGCGAATACGCGAATGACGGGGAAAAAATTAGTGAAAGCAGCTACCATACCAAGAAAACTTCCCAAAGTTGGTTCGTCTTCATCCCTTGAAATAACGAGAACAGCAGCGTGCCAAATGGCGATCCAAGAAAGCAGGTATGGCATCATTTCAGCTAATACTCCCCCGAAAATAGGGATGGCTAAAAATAATTCGATAGAAAGGGAAAGCCACTTTAAGCGAGAGATCATGAAACACCCCTCCTTTTATATCGCCTTTTCTTTTAGTGTATGGATGAAGGCAAAAATTGCCCCTGTCAGCTGGAAAATAGAATTATTATTAGACGTTTTACACTTATCTACCTAATTTCAAGTAAGACTTGAGTGCCACTTTTATGAGCTATTATTGTAATACCAATCCGATACACTTTAAAGAAACGGTTTCTCCATCAATATTAGTTATTTTGGAATGAGATGATGTGTGCAAAATTCACATAATGAAACGTTTATCGTTTCAAGTACAGAAGATGCGGGTGGAGGTTGGTGTTAGTCGGAAAATGTATGTCCCGTTGAGATTCTTACGAAAGAGGTAGAGAAACTGTATGCTTTACCGTTTGCTTTTTAGTGATGTTTCATATAGGGAGTCAACCTGACTAAATGACATGAAGAAGGGCGTTATCACTTTACTTTCTATATAGATTAAGAGAGTAAGTTTACTAATAAAATTATTTACATTTATTTAAAATATTGATACAAATAGATATTGTGGTATTTTTTTACCATTTAGTTTAGTAGAGTTGGTGTCTTTCATTGGGAGGAGAGCGAAAATGAAATGTTTAACTAACTTTATTTAAGCTAATCCAGATTACACTAAAATGAGTAAGTGGCAAAAACACTAATAGCAAGAAAGAGCTTAAATTTCCTCAAATACATAAGAACAATGAATGTTTTTTTAAACTCTTTGAATCGTTTAAATGACTTATTATATCGATGATTCTAGGTCGATTACATACTACAAAATTGAATTTATTTCCTTTTAAAAAAGGGAATATTACTATGTTTAAAAATGAAGGAGTGATTTCTTGTTTTCTCAAATTCACGCACCACAAAACCGCCTATCTAAAGATGCAGTAAAAGTATGGATCATTAGTGAAGTGATATCTTCTAGCATTATTTTCAGCCTACTTACAGTGGTGTTTTATTTAGACCATCTGTTTTTATGGAAAGAGTGGGTCGGTTGGATTCTTATCGGAATCACTGTTCTATCGATATTTTCTACTGTGTGGTCAATTTTTTTTCGCCCATTTCTCTTGTATAAAATTTGGCGCTATGATGTCGATGAAGATTTTCTACAATTGAAATCTGGTGCATTTACGGTTCGGCATGAGCTTGTCCCTATGACGAAAATACAATCAGTCGAAACAAATCACGGACCATTATTAAGGAAATATGGGCTTCGGACTTTGTCGATTACTACGATGGGCTCCACTCACGTCATACCTGCTTTACCAAAAGATGTAGCAATCGAACTGAGGGATCAAGTTGCTCATTTTGCCAAAGTGAACGAGGTGGGTTAATGATTGACGTGAAGCATTACAATCCATTACTCATTCTTTTCAACTTAAGAAAACTTGTAAAGAATTCAATCTTTATTTTCATCTATTTGTTCGTTATAAAAATGGGATCAGAATCTACATTTATTCAATATGGAAGACTTATTTTTCTTCTATGTATAGGAGTGACCATTGTTTCCATTATTATTAAATGGTTAACCCATACATACCAATTAGATGAAACTTCCTTTCATCTTTATAAAGGGTTGTTCAAAAAAACGAAGCAAACTATCCCTTTTTCCAAAATTCAAAATGTTAATCGTCATACAAGCATACTTCATCGAATATTTAACGTTACTTCCCTTAGCTTTGAAACGGGGACGGCTGGTAAAGATGGTACTGTAGAGTTCGAGGTTATTTCTCGAACCGAAGCAGATAAAATGGAAGAATACATATCAAGAAAGTCAATTGATGAGTTAGCTCAACCTGAGACTAAAAATGAGGAGAATGAGTTAACTTTATCGAATCGAACACTTCATTTTAAACCGACGAAGGTAGATTTATTAAAGGCTTCTTTTACCTCTTTAAGCTTCTTTGTTCTTATTCCGTTAATCATTTCTACTTATTTCAGTGTGGATGATATGTTTGATGTGGAAGGAAAAGTAGTTGGCTTATTTTCAGCTATTTTCAATAGCTGGTGGGTCGTAATGATCATGATGATTGTTTTGATTGTTGCCTCTATTAGTTTCGGAATGCTTCGGACGTTCTTAAAATATGGAAAATATGAAATTTATTCAGATGATGATAGAATTTACATATCAAAAGGAATTATCGATGAGACGGCTTTCTCTATATCAAAAGAGAAAGTGCAGGCAATTGAAATAAACCAGTCTATCATGAAACGGTTGTTTGGGTTGGCTGAAGTAAAGCTGACAAGTGCAGGTAGCATTAAATCTGGCGGTGAAGGCCTTGAGATAAACTCACTGTACCCCTTCTTACCTATTAGTCGTGTTGAGGATCTACTATTGGATATTTTACCAACATATAAAGTGACACAAAAGATGGTGAAGCTTCCTTATAAAGCTTTATTCATTCGTATGCTGAAACCGAGCTGGGTATGGATAATTGCAACGATTGCTCTAGGCTATTTTAAGCCAGACTTTTTAGGCAATGAGCAATCCTGGTGGATTCTATCTTTAGTACTGTTTGTCATCATCTATGTTTCTAGGTGGTTAGATTTCACGAATACAAGCTATATATTGAATAATAACTTCATTCAACTTAAATCTGGGAGTTTAACAACTTCACTATTCGTATCAAAGCGAGAAAAAATAATAGAAGTACAAGTGACATGTAATAAATTTCAAAAGCTATTGGGGCTTGCATCAATAGAAATAACTAATCGGGCTAAGCCTGTACGAAAAACAGGAATTAGTGATATCCCCTTGGAATTTGCTGATTTATTTTATAGGTGGTATATCGATCGTAAGCAGGATATAGAAGTTGAGTGACCGAATTACGAGTTAAATAGCGGTAAAATAAGGTAGCCATAATTAGGGGGAAATTAATGTCTCATGAAAGAATAGGATTGTGGATATGGCAATATCGGAAGAGTTAAAAAATATAGAATGGCTTCAGTGAATTGTTTTGCCATTACGTTACTAGGAAGGGAGCATTTTATGATTATCGAGAAACTAAGGTTCGAAGTTAACGGATTAACTTATACGATTCGGTCGGCCATTGAAACCGATGCAAGGGATTTGTCTGCTTTGAGACTAAAGATTGATGGTGAGACGGAAAATATGGACAGAGAGAGGGGAGAAGCATTTATTGATGTACCTGAATTCGAACAGGTAATTAACATGGATACGAAAATGGAAAGAAATTTATTTTTAGTAGCGGAAGTTGATGACCGCATAGTAGGGTATTCAAGATGCGAAGGAACCTATTTAACGAGATTCTCTCATAAAGTAGAATTTGGCGTATGCGTATTAAAAGAGTTTTGGGGATATGGAATGGGAAATAATCTATTAAAAGAATCGATCTCTTGGGCGGATTCGAATGAGATAAAAAAAATTACGCTAAATGTAACGGAAACAAACGATAAAGCTATTCAATTGTATAGGAAGTATGGTTTTGAAATTGAAGGAATATTAAAAAATGACAAAAGACTCTCAGACAATAAATACTATAACACTGTACTGATGGGAAGGTTAAAAGAGGGGAAAAATTAGATGAAATGAATGAAGCTCTCTAATATATAATGTACCAAAATAATGGAGAGTTGATATAAGAATCTATTTATCATTGAAACAGTGGGGACCGAGAGATTTTCAATCACCCTGGTATGGGAGTAGGAAATAATACGCCGATCTGTAGTAAATTGCTGACCAAATGAGGGTAGGAATTGCCCCACCCTCATTATTCAGCAATAAGTAGCTTGTTATTTATTTGTCCAGATGATTGTATCCATTCACTACTTCATCCAGTTTACCTGTAGTAGGGTCAATGACAAGCCCGTGAACAGGGATAGAGGAAGGGAGTAATGGATGGTTTCGAATCATATCGGTACTGTGGGAAACGCTCTCTTCCACACTTGTAAATCCTTTTAACCAATTATGTAAGTCGATTCCTCCATAGTTAAGTGTTTCAAAGGTTTCTGCTTCGATTCCACGCTCAGTCATCTTTTTCATCATGCTATGACTATCAAGACTACTCATTCCACAATCATAGTGACCAACAACGACAATTTCATCTGCCTGTAGTTCATATACGGCAACGAGAAGGCTTCTCATAATGCTTCCAAAAGGATGGTCCACAACGGCCCCAGCATTACGGACAATTTTCGCATCCCCATTTTTTACGTTCATTGCTTTTGTAACCAATTCAAGAAGTCGTGCATCCATACAAGTTAAAATAACTAGTTTTTTATCAGGGAATTTACTGGTTTTAAACGGTTCATATTCTTTTTCTTCAACAAATGTTTTATTAAACGACAAAATTTCCTGTAATAATGGCATTTCTTCACCTCATTGGATAGTATATTCATTATTATTGTATATTGAAATCGAGTGATTGTTCAACTTATTGTGCTTTTGATTGTTGTTAAAAGCACAGACATCATAAATGCAGAGCGTATGAAAGCGGTATTTTCATAATACATTCTCTCATTGTCTCCTTGTACACTTATTAATTGTAGGACAGGCCATAAGAAAGGACAGTTTTTCCTTACT
Organism: Bacillus spongiae; assembly: GCF_037120725.1. Lineage (NCBI taxonomy): Bacteria > Bacillati > Bacillota > Bacilli > Caryophanales > Bacillaceae > Bacillus > Bacillus spongiae. The sequence goes on along the minus strand of NZ_JBBAXC010000014.1, from coordinate 108,256 downwards.
ATTGACTTTTGCATAAGATTTTTCTACTATAAAGCATGTAATTGATTGCCCGTATAATGATGGGAGAGGTTCATAGCATTAACCCTCTATAAAAAACTATGAGTCTGATACTTAGATTCAGTTTTAGTGAAGAGAAGTGAAACCGACCTGTCTTCCTGGGCTTCTTAGGAGGAAAAAAGATGAGTGGAAGAAAAGATGAAGAATTAAATGGTGTGACGTTACTTGGTAACCAAGGAACAAAATACACGTTCGAATACGCCCCAGAAGTTTTAGAATCATTTGATAATAAACATCCAAACCGAGATTATTTTGTAAAATTTAACTGTCCAGAATTTACGTCTCTTTGTCCGAAAACGAATCAACCTGATTTTGCGACAATTTATATTAGTTATATTCCAGATAAAAAAATGGTTGAGAGTAAATCGTTGAAGCTTTATTTATTCAGCTTTCGAAATCATGGCGATTTTCATGAAGATTGCATGAATATTATTATGAATGACTTAATTAAATTAATGGACCCTCGCTATATTGAAGTATGGGGAAAATTTACTCCCCGTGGTGGAATTTCGATTGACCCTTACACGAACTATGGCCGCCCTGGAACGAAGTATGAAGAAATGGCTTCGTACCGTTTAATGAATCACGATCTATATCCAGAGACAATTGATAATCGTTAAACTGAAAAAACAAGTGAATACAATACGGTAAAATGTAAGGAGTACACAGAAGCGTTATCCAATAAAATGTGTGCTCCTTTATTTTATTCTCCATTAATATTCAACGGCTAAAGGTAGTATTTACAATATGTTGGATAATGTATATTATTAATCACTTGAAAAATGTTTGATCAAAAACCCTGTTGAAATGTTGGCAGGGTTTTTCTTATTTCAGAAAGGGTCCATAAGCTTGAATACTTGATTTCGAGATATATGGATATGTGTTAGTATAAAATAAAGCTTCTGGTAAAATATAACTTGGTTTTGAATTATTGGTAGTATGTTGTCAGTTTAATTTACTATAGAGGAGATGAAATGGTGAAGAGGATGACGGTAAAACAGCAGCTAATATTAGGATGTGTATTGTTTGGGCTAATCATTATTTTAAATAGTTTACAAGTTGTTTTTTCGCCATTTTCCTTTGTTAGAGGCATCAATTTAATCGTAGTTATTAGTTGTTCAATCGGTGTGGGTGCATTTATTAGAGAGTTATTTATCATTAAAGAGAATGTGAAAGAGGATTCTTAACTTTTTTCTTAAGGTTATAAGATGAATAATATTTAACTAAAGCCTCAAGATGGGGGCGTGCTTATTGAAAGGTGCGTCTATTTTTGTATTGAATCATATTCGTGGATAACTAGTTTATCATTTGAAAAGCATAAAAAGTTTGAAGCTAAAAAAGTAAAATCTGTTAAGTTATATCATAACCCGATGGAATGATTGAAATCCTATTTTAATAGACAGTTAGGGAAACATTTAATTAAAGATTTGTCTCATTGGAAATAGAAGATAAGAGGAGTTAGGGAATGTCGAATTCTATTGTTTCTTTAAATAATTTATTAACCAAATTTTATTCACTAAAAGATAATCAGAATACACTTATTATTGGTATTGACGGCCCCAGTGCTGCAGGGAAAAGCACATTGGCAAGAAAGTTAAAAAATTTAGGTAAAGAGGTAACGATTGTTCATATGGATGACTTTTATCGTCCTTCTAATGAGAAGAAGATTGTTGACTCCACTAGTGTTGGTGAAAGCTTTGATTGGGAAAGGCTGATGAAACAGGTTTTGCTTCCAGTTAGTAATAATAATAAAGGGAGTTATCAGAGGTATGATTGGGATACTGACCGGTTAGCTGAATGGCATAAAGTACCTGTAGGAGGAATTGTTATTATAGAGGGATGCTATTCTTTAAGGAATGAGTTGCTTCCTTTTTATCATGTAAAGCTATGGGTAGATGCTTTGAAGGAAATATCTAGTGTCCGAGTTGTAGATAGAGAACGAAGAGGTACAGGGAACAAGAAGATGTGGGAGGAAGTCTATAGACCAGCTGAAGAAAAATATATAGAGTTACAAAAACCTTATAAGAATGTAGATATAATTGTAGATGGTGCGGGTGAAATAGCCGATATTAATCAGTGTGAAGTTAAAATACTTCACGAGAGCGATAGATGGCTAAACTTATAGTACCGTAATAAAAAATAATGGTATCAGGTGCAATTCAAAAGTACCGAGTGGTTTTTTTCTTTGTTAAAAGGGCAGGTGCACTGGAGGAGTATGAAAATAAAAAGGTTTTTAATTGCCTCGATGGCTTATTTAGCCACGGGAATCGGTTTTTATCATACTTTTTTGGGTAATACCAACATTTATGGTGTAATCATTTTATTCATTGGTTTATTAGGAGTTCTAATTGACATAAAAGAATTGTTTTTTCATGAATCTGACCATAAGTAGCTTGGGTATGAGGTAAGTTAAAATAGAAATGATGTGATGGTTTACGAGTGTTTTATTCATTAAATATAGTGCATTTACAACAATCGGTAATTTCAATATAATTTAAAAAAATAATATATTTTTAGTTCAATGATGAGGAAAGTAATGTGTAATAGATTCTGTAGCGAGTCAGGGGTGGTGAGAGCCTGGTGTATCCTTACATAATGAAACGCACCTTTAAGAAACATTCTTGAATAAGTAGTAGGGAATGTCGGGGAATAATCCACGTTATCAAATTGAGCGGACCGAAAAGGTCTATTAGAGTGGTACCACGGGAAGACTCGTCTCTTAATTGGAGATGAGTTTTTTTTATTTTAAAAGGGGAGAGATATTTATGAATAATGTGTCACCAACCATCATAAGTGAAAGAATTATTCTAAGAAAACCCAAAGAGAGTGATGTTACTGATCGTTACAAATGTGGAAGAAGTAAAGAACTTGTAAGAATGTATGGTGGAGATACAAGGAATATAACATCTCTAACAATGGAAGAGGCGACTCAGTTTATACATAGAATTTTAGACAATAAATTTGAGTGGTGTGTTGAGTATAATGGACGGTGTATTGGTGCAGCAAGGCTGACAGTCAATAAAATTGATCATCGAGCACGATATGCAGTAGGAATATTTGATACCTCTATGCTGGGAAAAGGGGTAGGTACAGAAATTACTCAATTATTGTTGCAATATGCTTTTGAAGAACTTGACCTTCATCGAGTAGATTTACGAGTTCTTGAATATAACAAACGTGCTATAAAGTGTTATGAAAAGTGTGGTTTTATACAAGAAGGTGTCGAAAGAGAAGGGGCATTAATTGAAGGAAAATATGAAACAGATATTATGATGAGTATATTAAATAGAGAATACAAAGAATTAAAAGAGTCATTTGTCAAAATGGAATTATTACATTAAAGTCCTTTTAGAGTGTTGCTTGGAAGTTATATGAAGAAGAAATTTAAAAAATTCCGTAATATGTAATCGTCCATTTTGATTATGAACTTTTGTTATTGCTTCTATTGGAGTTGTTTTTGCGGCATTAACAAAAAGCTATTGGATAATAATTAATATTCTATTTATGACGTTCAGCTATTTTGGCTTGTGGGTTATATGATTGGTTACAGAACGGACAGGAAGCCAGAAGTCACAGATTGATATATAGTAAGGAAAGTTATTTGAAAAGGGAGGGTGGGGCTCTTATGAAAATTAAAAGAAAAAGATACATTCTATTCGCTATCGCTTTATCATTTCTTTTCGTTGCATTTTTTTCGAATTTTAAATCTCTAGAAAAGGCGAAAAGCTCTTGTATTGACAATGAAATGACGCCTAATGTAAAGCAAGATTTCCTAGCATTTAATTGGTCTGTTTTTTGCCAATAAATCATGTTATCCACATGTTAAGTGCGTCGATTGAGTAACGCTTATGTAAGACAGTTTAATCCTTGTTGAAAAGGTCTAGCTAATATTCAGTTAACGGTGGATAAATGATGCTTACATATGTAAAGATTGGAGAAGTTCTCACGTTATTTATTCGTTCCGACTATGTATGTCTACGTCCTTTTTTTGTCATTTTGACTCTATCATTAGTTATACCCCCATATTAGTTGTCCTTCTACCGAATAATGTTATTAGATGCAACGGGGGGTTGTTTCACAAACGACAGAGAGGCTGATGACAACAATGGATATCGATCGATTGCTTGAAGAAACAGCAGAATTTGCTGATGAAAAGTGGAACATAAATATAGATTATTTTGACATTGACAAGCTATTAGAAGGAATAGAGAAAACAAAAGATAATTAAAATAGGCTTGCATAAAATTGTTGGAAAATTGTATACTATTGATATATTCAATATTAAAGGAGGGGAAAAGAGATGAAACATTTTGGACTGCGCGAACAATTTTTGGCTTTTATCCATATTTGTCGTGCAATTTTTCATGCGAATGTTGCTAACGGGACACGTGTGCCCTTTTTTAGCAACTTCATAATGAATGCAAAATGTTAAGAATTCTCTTTGCCCTCAATCATAATAAATATTAGAGCTATGGGAAGGACATTCTTTCCTATGGCTCTTTTTGTCGTTTAAAAAATAGGTGACATCGGACTTATTTAGAGTGGTGGAGGGAAGGAGAATTTTTAACCCCAAAACTTTAAGAAAATTAGGAAGGACGAGTGACGATGATTATCTGTAGTGCGAATGAAATAAGTAAAATGTACGGTGGAAATAGTATTTTTGAGAATATATCGTTTGAAGTTCATGAAAAAAATCGAATTGGGTTAGTAGGAAGAAATGGATCAGGAAAAACAACGATTTTTAAGCTACTTGCAAAAGTGGAAGATCCAGATAGAGGAAATATAGCTTGGAAAAAAGGAATGAAAATTGGTTATTTAGCTCAAATCCCAACCTTTTCTTCGACGATGACGGGTTTAGATGTACTAGAAACAGCGTTCTCAGAGTTGAATGAAATCGAAAAGGAAATGAAAGCGCTAGAAATTGCCATGAGCAAAGAGCCTGACAGGATTGAAAGCCTGTTAATTAAATATGGTGAGCTACAAGAAAAGTTCACGCTAAATGGTGGCTACGAAATGGAGGCGAGCATAGCTAAAATTAGCAATGGGTTAAATATTCACAACCTTATCCACAAACCATTTCACACATTGAGCGGGGGAGAGCAAACGAAAATCTGCTTAGGCCTTATGCTGCTACAGGAACCGGATCTTTTATTATTGGATGAGCCGACCAACCATCTAGATATTCAGGCTGTTGAGTGGCTTGAAGGGTTTTTGAAAGAATATAAAGGAACGGTTGTCCTTATCTCTCATGACCGTCACTTTTTAGATGAAGTGGTAAACAAAATTTTTGATCTCGAAGATGGGGAAATTCACATTTATCATGCAAATTATTCTCAGTTTGTAAAAGAAAAGGAAGAAATGTTACTACAGGAGTTTCAAGCTTATCAAGAACAACAAAAGAAAATAAAGAAGATGAAGGAGACCATCAAGCGGTTGAGAGAGTGGGCAAATCAAGCGAACCCTCCAAATGCAGGGCTCCATCGAAGGGCGAGCAGTATGGAAAAAGCTTTGGAAAGAATGGAAAAGCTTAAAAGGCCTATTTTGGAAGCGAATAAAATGGGCTTACATTTTCAGCAGAAGGATAGAAGTGGCAAGGATGTTTTTGTCCTCGAAAATGTAGAAAAATCCTTCGGTGATAAGCTCTTGTTTACTGAAGCAAACATGCTTGTTCAATATGGGGAGCGTACAGCTATAGTAGGGGCAAATGGATCAGGCAAATCAACGATTATTAAAATGCTCCTAAAGGAAGAAGTACCAACAGCAGGGAAAGTAAAGGTCGGGAATAGTGTAAAGGTAGGATATTTATCGCAGCATTCATCATTCCACAATAGTGATCGTAAGTTGATTGACGTGTTTCGAGAGGAGGTAGCTATTCCTGAAGGAGAGGCAAGACATATTCTTGCGCGATTTTTATTTTATGGACCATCCGTCTTTCGCAAGGTAAGTGGGCTTAGTGGTGGGGAAAAGATGCGCTTACGCCTTGCTCAGCTTATGTACCAAAATATTAATTTCCTTGTACTGGATGAGCCAACCAATCACCTAGATATTGAATCAAGAGAGGTATTGGAAGAAGCGCTTGAAGATTTTCCTGGAACCATTTTAGCTGTCTCGCATGACCGATATTTCTTGAATAAACTCTTTCCTAAAACGTATTGGATTGAAAACGAAACACTATATCCCTTTGCTGGTCCATACTCATGGGCGAAGGGAAAGTTAGCAGAACAGCAGCCTAAAGAAGAGGTGACGCGTAACCAAAAGGAAACAACACCTACTGTCGTAAGAAAACAGAAAGCAAAAAAGGTAGACCACTCCTATCAGGAGATAGAAGAAAAATTATTACGGTTAGAAACAGAATTGGCGAATCTAGACGACAATATGATGCGAGAAAATAATATCGATCGTCTTCAAGAACTGGAGGAAGAAAAAAGAACAATAGAGAAGCAAAAAGATTAACTGTATTTGGAGTGGGAAAGATTATTGTGAAATTTTAGAAAAAACAATACACTAGGTGTAACGACTTCTAGTGTATTGTTTTTAATGGAATACGGTAGTGAAAATGCAGGATATTAGTGAATATTTGCGACTAACTAATGTATGGTCCCCAAAAAGGTGAAGATCGAAGGGTGTGACTTGTATGAAACACAACTTACAAATAATGAGGAGACGAAGGAAACGGGTAAAAAATATAGGTAGTGTCAGTCTCTCGTTTGCTGGAATGAACAGGACTATTGGCTAATCTGAAAGGGTCGATTTTCTTGAGCCTGTAAGGATCGGTCGGAGTTCAATGAAAACAGTAAGGAAGGTGCGATGAATAAATGAGTAATATTGATAAACGAAATCGTTTAGATGAAGATCCATTTAGCTATCGAGTGACGAAAAGTAACATGGTGTTCATTGATTTTAATGGGAAACAAGTAAAGGTGATAAAAGGAAAAGAAGCAGAAAAATTGCTGGCGAAGCTTAATGCAGCAGAAGGTGAAAAGGATGTACAGCTTATACTAGCTAAAATCACCGGGAATTTTAAGCGAGGAAATGAACGAAAATAAGAATTTTTTTGAGTAGGATAGTGAAAATATCGAAGGCATTTTTTTTCGACTTCATTTAAGTTACAGTTTTTGCGGTGAACTTATTGAAAAGTATAAAACTACCATAATGAGATTGCTGAATGAAACTTAAAATATAGTTTGAAAATATTGTATAATAGAATAATTGAGACATTTATGAGAAGGATAAGTGATGAAACGTAAAATGAACGAGAAAATTGGTTTTCCACGAGATGTGAAGTTTAACAAAGATATAATAATAAAAAATGAAACTTTCTAGTTTGTTTAACGTAAATAAGGTATGAAAAAAATGAAGCAGTTACAGAAAGGAGTAATACGATGTTCGAATTGTTTAAACGAGTAAAAACCGTTGTGAGTGCTGAACTTCATTCGTTAATAGACAAGGCAGAGGACCCAATTATTATGATTGAGCAGTATTTACGAGAAATGAATCAAGAAATTGTCTCTGCAGAAAAAGCAACGGCAAAAATAATGGCGGAAGAAAAGTTACTCAATCGAAAAATTCAGGAAGCAAAAGTACTCGTTGAAAAGCGGGAAAGTCAAGCGATAGAAGCATTGAAAAGTGGGAGAGAAGACTTAGCAAAACGCGCACTGCAAGATAAAAAGAATGTAGCAGAAGAAGTAGATCAATTGGTCGCTCTCCACCAAAAAACACAGACGCAAGTAGATGATTTAAAAGATAAGCTAAAAGTAATGAAAGCTGAATTTCGTGAAATGGAATTAAAACGAGATGGCTTGAAGTCTCGTGCACAAGCAGCAAAAGCGAAAACGTCTATCAATCGTAGCTTATCGGCAAGTAATTCTATGAGTGCTAAAAAAGGTTTTCAGCGGATGGAGGAGAAGGTACTTCAATCTGAAGCAGAAGCTGATACTACCGAAGAACTACAAGTAATGAGTAAATCACTAGAACAAGAGCTGAATGATTTAAATGATCAAAGTGAAATTGATTTAGAATTACAGCGCTTAAAGGACCAATTAAATAAATAGTTATAAAGGGTGAGAAGGTATGGAGCTATTTGGTACTTCATTGCAATCCATATATTTAACCGTACTCATCATATCAGGTAGCTTGACGCTATTGTATATGCTATTCGGGGATGTTTTGGATGGGGTTTTTGAAGCTTTTGACTTTTTAAACCCTACCTTGATCCTTGCGTTTTTTACCTTTTTTTCAGCAAGTGGATATATATTTGAGCTTGTAACTAGCTTGCATAGTATTCTTATCATTGTGATTTCTCTTCTCATCGCTTTTCTGCTTGACACATTATTAAATGTATTTGTTCTTATACCACTTTCTACTGCAGAAGAGTCGCTCGTTTATACAGAAGAATCATTGAAGGGACGGATTGGAAAAATTATTGTTTCTGTCCCAGAAGACGGATTTGGAGAAGTCATTATTGAAGGAATTAGTGGAGTTATTTCTAAACCAGCTGCGAGCTTTGATAACGAAGGAATTGCGGAAGGTGAAAAGGTATTAGTCATTGATGTGAAAAACGGTGTGCTTTATGTGACACCACATGATACAGAACAATTATTAGGGTAGGGGGATAACCATGGCACCAGTATTTATTGTTGTAGGAATCGTTGTATTTTTATTAATTGCTCTCATTGCGGTATTTGTCTCGAAATATCGTACGGCAGGACCAGATGAGGCGTTAATTGTTACAGGAAGTTATCTAGGGAAAAAGAATGTTCATATTGATGAGTCTGGTAATAGATTGAAAATTATTCGTGGTGGCGGAACCTTTATTCTGCCCGTTTTTCAACAGGCAGAGCCATTAAGCTTGCTTTCTAGTAAACTAGAAGTAACAACACCTGAAGTATATACTGAGCAAGGCGTACCTGTCATGGCGGATGGTACCGCCATTATTAAAGTCGGCGGTTCTATTTCCGAAATTGCAACAGCTGCTGAGCAATTTCTTGGCAAGCCAAAACAAGACCGTGAAAATGAAGCTCGTGAAGTGTTAGAAGGACATTTACGCTCAATTTTAGGAAGTATGACCGTTGAGGAAATTTATAAAAATCGTGATAAATTTTCACAAGAAGTACAACGAGTGGCTTCACAAGATTTAGCGAAAATGGGGTTAATTATTGTATCCTTTACGATTAAGGATGTTCGTGATAAAAATGGATACCTTGATTCTTTAGGAAGACCGAGAATTGCTCAAGTGAAGCGTGATGCGGATATTGCGACTGCTGAGGCAGAAAAGGAAACAAGAATTAAACGAGCAGAAGCAGGGAAAGATGCACAAAAAGCAGAGTTAGAACGTGCAACAGAAATTGCAGAAGCGGAAAAATCAAATCAATTAAAAATTGCGGAGTATCGTCGTGAACAGGACATTGCTAAAGCAAAAGCAGACCAAGCCTATGATTTAGAAACGGCACGTGCAAAGCAAGAAGTTACCGAGCAAGAAATGCAGATTCAAATTATTGAGCGTCAAAAACAAATTGAGCTTGAAGAGAAAGAGATATTACGTCGTGAGCGTCAATATGATTCTGAAGTAAAGAAAAAAGCGGATGCTGACCGTTATTCAGTTGAGCAATCAGCCGCTGCAGATAAAGCCAAACAAATAGCAGAGGCAGATGCAAATAAATACAGAATTGAAGCGATGGCAACCGCAGAAGGGGAGCGCGTTCGAATCGATGGGGTTGCAAAAGCCGATTCTCAAAGAGCACAAGGGGAGTCGGAAGCAGATATCATACGCTTAAAAGGTTTAGCAGAAGCCGAAGCGAAACGAAAAATCGCAGAAGCCTATGAGCAATTTGGTCATGCTGCAACGCTTGATATGGTCTTGAAAATGCTTCCGGATTACGCTAAACAAGTGGCAAGTCCGCTTTCTAACATCGATAAGATTACCGTTGTGGACACAGGTAGTGACGGTAGTAATGGCGGGGCAAACAAAGTAACAGGCTATGCAACAAATCTGATGTCAACGATGCAAGAATCGTTAAAGGCGTCCGCTGGAATAGATGTTAAAGAATTATTAGACAATTTTTCTGGAAAAAAAAATGTGCGAGAAAGCATCGACCAACTTACAGATGAAATGAAACAGCAAACGACAAAGCAAGTGGAAGAAGCTAGCACTACTATAGAAAAATAAAGGGATTATCTCTTAAAGGCAGCTAATAAGAAAAGAGAAGAGCAGTGGATTTCGAAATATGAAATCACTGCTTTTTTTAATGTGTGTAAACTGATTGCAAGTAAACGGCGTTGAATTACAATTATTTTAAGGCTTTTCTCAAAGAAAGTGGTAGTGAATAACAAATAGATTATGATAATTCGCAAGTACTATATACATAGGTCCTATTTTGCAACCTTCTCATTAAAATTGTAAGAAAACGATCATAAAAACAATGTGAATTATGAGTTTTATCCATTATGCTTTATGCTATAGGTACATTACGTTAGGAATGAGAGGAAAAGTGAGTGGAATCAACCGTATTTAACAAGGCAGAAGAATTTATAACTCTTTGTTATGAAGAGTTAGGAAAAGTCGATCAAATTTCGTCACGCTTGAACGACATAAAAATAGAAATTGAAGAATCTGGTACGTATGTTCATACTTTTGAAGAGCTGGAGCATGGAGCAAGAGTCGCTTGGAGAAATAGTAATCGTTGTATTGGTCGTCTTTTTTGGAGCACTTTACAGGTTATTGATGAGCGTACGGCGGAAGAAGGAGACATTTTGGATGCCCTTGAGAGACATGTAAAGCTTGCCGGTAATCAAGGGAAAATCCGTCCTACAATTACAATTTTTCGCCCGTCACACCCTGAAAAAGAGGACCTTCGAATTTGGAATCATCAATTGCTTCGTTATGCAGGGTACAACACGAAAGAAGGCGTTATGGGGGATTCTACGTCTATTGAATTTACAAAAGTATGTGAATCACTAGGCTGGACAGGTGATCGAACAGATTATGACCTGTTGCCTTTTGTTGTGGGAACGGACAAAGAGCCAAGTGCTTGGAGAGAAATTCCTACCTCTTTAGCGCTAGAAGTACCCATTTCCCATCCTGAATTTCCATGGTTCGAGGATCTTGGATTAAAATGGTACGGGGTGCCTATTATCTCTGATATGAAGTTAGAGATTGGTGGTATCCATTATACGGCAGCACCATTCAATGGCTGGTATATGGAGACAGAAATTGGAGCAAGAAATTTAGCAGATGAAGATCGCTATAATTTACTTCCTAAAATCGCAAGCTGTATGGGGTTGGATACATCTAAACAGTGGACGTTATGGAAAGATAAATCACTAGTCGAATTAAATATTGCTGTGTTGCATTCATTTAAAGAGGCTGGTGTTAGTATTGTTGACCATCACACAGCGGCTCAACAATTTCGTAAGTTTGAGCAAAATGAGCAAAAAGAAAAAAGAGAATTAACGGGTGACTGGGCATGGCTTATCCCACCTGTCTCTCCAGCTGTCACCCATATCTTTCATAAAGAATATAATAATTCATGGAAGTCCACCAACTACTTTTATCAAAAAAGGCCTTTCTGAAGTCATTGGCAAAGCTAGAATGGTTGACATTAGTATGAAAGAAAAGGGTTCAGTTATTCTACTTTCCTGGTGCAATCTGTTTAAAATGATAGATGAAGACACTTGAGGCTTTTGAAGAGGTCTCAGGTGTTTTTTGTGGGAAAAGTAAGAAATTTAAAGTGAATAGTGATACATTCGTATGCTATTCTGTTAATTGATAAAATAATTAACGTGTGAATGTTTAGAGAATATAAAAGGGGGGATGAAATTGACTACTCACGTAGATAAGGCAGTAATAAATAATATTGTATGGTGTGAAATAGTATGTGAATCACATGGAATTTCTTCTATTTCAACCAAATATTTATGGGGCTTAAGGTCAAAAGCACCGACTTTTTATCCTGATGTAATTTCATCAAAACAAGATGCTACGTTGGAAGAGGTTAGACGATTTATTAGCAATAAGGAAGTTTTTAGTGTTAAGGATAGTTATGCTTCTCTGAATCTGTCTACACTTGGCTTTCAAGTCCTTTTTGAAGCGGAGTGGATTTCCTATGAATCAGCTAAAAATACAGAGCCATTGAAAGCGGAATGGGAAGTCATTACAACAGAAGAAAAACTGGTGAAATGGGCTTCGTCTAGCGGTTTAGAAGGTGTAATAAAACCAACTCTATTAAAAAGAAAAGACGTCAAGCTGTTTATGTGTGAAGAGGGTGATACCATGTCTGGATTTATCGCGAATGTGAGTAATCAGGTCATTGGGATAACAAATGTCTTCTCAACAAACGAAGAAGATAATAGTGTGTGGGGGATGATTCCAAAGGTTGTATCATCCGAATTTCCTAAGTTGCCATTGGTAGGATATGAACATGGTGAAAGCCTGCAAAATGCTAGTCAGTTTGGATGGAAATCAATGGGGCCATTACGAGTTTGGATTAAGTCGGATATGGAATCATCATGATGTGAAAAAGTGTAATACGTCTCTCATTAATGTCGTTTAGGGTGATGTTATCATTTAATCATGAGGAGGAAATGGTATGAAAATCATGCAAAAAGAGAGTCAAAATGAAACTGATTTCATTAGGAAAAAACTGATTGAATATAATATGTCTAAGCTACCTGATCATATTAAAACACCAAAAGAAAATATTTGCTTCGTTTTAAAAAATGACGATGGAGAAACTTTAGGTGGCGTTACAGGAACGACGTATTGGCAGCATTTGCACATTGATATTCTATGGGTAGACGAAGCGATAAGACATAAAGGCTATGGGAGTCAATTATTAATGGAAATAGAACGAGTAGCAAAAGAGAAAGGCTGTAGGCTTATTTGTCTTGATACGTTAAGTTTTCAAGCGCCTGATTTTTATGAAAGAAATGGGTATAAAGTCTTTGGAGTTATTGAAGATCACCCGAAAGGTTACAATCAATACTTTTTAGAAAAACGCTTATCAATTGATTGAAGGTGTTAGAATTTTCTTAAAAAGACGAGTCATTACCGTTTCAAATTCCATTAAAGGAGCATGGTTTATTTTCATAAATCATGCTTTTTATGTGAAATGAATTCACCTATTTTTAGGAGATTTCTCACAAGTATTGGTTATTGGTGATAATATAGTTGACTAACTAGTAATCTCTTATTGATAAACTATTCATCTACACTTTGTTATAGAAAGGAGAGAAAAAGCTATGTTTAAAATCGAAAATGTTGATCTTACAGCATTAGAAACGGATCAGTTATATTTAAGAATATTAACCTTAAAGGACACGACAGCAGTCTATACACATTTTTCAAATGTAAGCATGATGGAATATATGGACATTCAGCCTTGCCAAAATCAAAAAGAAGCTGAAGACATCATACAATTTCATATAGATGACGACGGTTGTCGTTGGGGCATATTTACAAAAAAGCAGAATGAGCTTATTGGTACATGTGGTTTTCATTGTTTAAGAAATACAAATAATGTAAGGATGGCGGAAGTTGGTTTTGATTTAGCGCCAACTTACTGGGGAAAAGGGGTTATGTTTCAAATATTGCAGAAAATAGTCCACTTTGGATTTTTATATATCGATTTAGAGGTGATTGATGCAACAGTTGACCAAAAGAACAAACGATCACAACATTTATTGAATAAAGTAGGATTTAAAAGAGAAGCCGAATTACAAGAAAAACTTCTTTATTATTCTTTAAATAAAGAAGACATAAAACGTTAATCCTGTTTGAAGTAGAACTACACTGTTTAGTTACTGCGCTGCCGTCAACCTAACTCTATTTTACTATTCCGCTCCCAGCGTATTGCTCATAGGAATTCCTGGTTTTACACCTTTAGCGAGCGGAAAAAGTGGTAATAGAAACTTGTATAAGAATTGTATTGAAACTATTAGTATAATGTAAGAAGAAAATAATCTTAGTAGGAAGGAAACAGCTGCTATGAACGAAATAGTGTTTGTAACGACTAATAAGGGGAAGATTGCGTCTGCTCAAAAGGAATTAAAGAACATAAAGGTCTTGCCAATTAGTGAGGAATTAAGTGAACCAAGAAGTGATGATATTCAAGAGATAGCAAAGCACAAAGTTTTACAAGCTTATGAGATTGTTAAGCGACCATGTATAGCATTAGATGCGGGCTTTTTTATTTCACATTTAAACGGATTTCCAAGAGCCTACGTTAATCATATGTTAGATACTATCGGCATTAACGGTGTGCTTAAATTAATGAATAATGAAGATAACCGAAGTTGTGAGTTTAGATCATGTCTAGCCTACTATGATGGAGAAGAAATCAATTTCTTTGAAAGTAAATCTAAGGGGATAATCTCAGATGAAATAAGAGGGACAGAGAATGAGAAAAAATGGTCAGATCTTTGGTATATATTTATTCCAGAAAAATTTAATAAAACACTAGCTGAATTTAACGAAGCTGATTTCGATGAATATAGCCGTATTAAAGAAGCGTCTTGCATCACTCAATTTGGGAAATGGTTTCATAGTAAAGGATAGATTACTATTAAGGAAGCAGAAATACTCAAATTATTAGCTGCAAACTCGATTTTAAAGTTAAAGATAGCATTTGTAGGATTTTTTTCTATATCTATTATCAGTTTATGAGTCTAATACTTGAATAGTTAAGGGGGACTCTTATGATTAAGGAAGTTTTTTGGGAAAGTAAGGAGTTCGTAGGATGTGAATATTTACAAATTAGTAAAAATGGTTCACGTATTTTAGCTGAAGGAAGAGTTCTTTTTGCTACGAAAGAAGAAGCACGACATATTTCTTATGTAATCGAGATGAATAATCGTTGGTTTACGAGAAATGTTCAAGTTTACGATATCGGAAAGAATAAAAGCATTTGTCTTCAGTCTGACGGTAAAGGGAAATGGTTCTCAAATGAAAAACATGTAAAAGAAATGGATGGGGCTATTGATGTAGACATTTCGGTCACTCCATTTTCAAATACGTTACCAATAAATCGAGTTGAATGGCAGGAGAAACAGGTAAGAACGTTTAATATGATTTATATCGATGTCCATACGTTAAGCTTAAAGAATATTGAACAAGAGTACACCTATTTAGGAGCGTTTTCTGAAGGAAGAAAATTTCGTTATAAGTGTAGAGAGTATAAAACTATTATTACTGTAGATGAAACTGGATTAGTCCTAGATTATCCTGACTTATTTAGTCGTAGGTTTTAATCAAGTTTTAATGTGTATTAAGAGCAAGGAAAATGAAAGCGAATTTGCAACACACCTTTATATAGTAGTGTTGCAATGGTTGCTTAATTACATAAAATTAGAATATCGGGATGAGAAAGTAAAAGGAAGAATTTCTAGAAAAAGCGTGTTTTGACATACAAAATACGCTTTTTTAATGTGCATTTTTATAAATTGGGTGAATATGTAGTAAGCGTTAAAAAAAGTAAAGAATTTGTAAAGTTTTATCAACTTATGCCAATTTCACATAATAATTTGATAACATAAGCGACAGATTGAATAGTATTTTGTTAGAATTTATTGTTCTACTAAATAAAAATAGGAGGAAAAGGAAAATGAGTAACGTACTTAAGCAAAAATGGGTTATGTTATTCCTAATTTGTAGTGTGGTAGTAGCCTTGGTTATTGTTTCGTTTAAAGGCAATGAACAGGCGGATGCTGCTTCAACATCCTTTCGGTTTGTTGTAATGGGAGACAGTCGAGGAGCAAGTGATGGTATTAATGAGACGACTTTACGATCTTTGCTATCAGAAGTGCAAGATTTATCTGTGCAACCAGAGTTTATTTTTTTCACAGGTGACCAAGTGATGGGAGGCTCTGATGTCGAACAGGAGTTAGACGATTGGAGCAATATTGTAGATGATTATTTCCCATTAAATAAATTTTATCCGTCCCTAGGAAACCATGAAGATGATGAAACGATATTTAGTAATGCCTTTACCCATTTACCTTCAAATCAATTATCAGGGTATCAACGAACGGCTTATTATTTTGATTATGGTAATGCGAGATTTATAACGCTAAATTCAGATCGTAAAGATAATCGAGGGAACTATATTATTGACTCGTCTCAACGAGCTTGGTTGGAGAGCGTTCTTCACAATAATGGAAAAACGCATAACTTCGTCCAATTCCATGTTCCAGCCTATCCGATAGGTGCCCATTATGGTCGCTCACTTGATGAAAATTCAATAGAACGTGATGCTCTTTGGGATATATTTGATAAATATAATGTTACTGCTGTTATGACAGGCCATGAACATAACTATAATCGAAGGGAAATAGACAGTTCATTCAATAATAACGGGTATACATTTGAAAATAATATCAACCAATTAACGATTGGAGGGGCCGGAGCACCGTTGTCTTCTACTGTAAGAGACTCAAAAAATGTTGATGTAGGCCCTCTATCAAGTTATCACTATATGGTTGTAGATGTGGTTGACGAGGTGGCTGAGTTTAAACTATACGATATTAATAGTAACCTATTAGATTCGTTTACAGTTAATCGAGATGCGGATTCGGCGCCCCCTTCATCTACAACGACAACGGAATTTCAAAATGGTGTACATCCAACGTCAGCATATGATGGAATGATTGACTCATATCTTTCAGAGAATGATTCTACAAGTAATTTTGGCTCAGAAATAACACTTTTAGTTGATGGAGATGATCCTTCCAACAGTAATGAAGATAAATATGCCATTTTAAAATGGGATACTTCGACAATTCCAAGTAAGAGTGATGTTGTTTCAGCGAGTATAACGATAGATGTAACAGACGCCAGTTCCAGTTCATTTGAATTGTATGAACTAAAGCGAGATTGGTCAGAAGCTCAAGTCACATGGGAAGAAAGTAAAAATGGATCTAATTGGGAAGTGGCTGGAGCAGATGGATCGTCTGATAGAGGAGCATCTATTCTGGGAACCATTACGGCTAATTCAACAGGGAGCCATACCATTGAGTTAAATACGACAGGCATTTCAGTGGTTCAGGCTTGGATCGATAACCCATTAAGTAATCACGGCATAGTCATTTCTCATCCAAGCCATAGAAATGGAATCGACATTCGTTCTAGTGAAGCAACTAATGTAAGTGAACGTCCAAAGCTTACGATTGTTTATGAATAAGAGGAAGGTTAATTGAAGATGAAACCAGTATTTTCTGCTCGAGATTTGGCGGTTACGCAGGCTGGCGTTGCCGCTTTTCTCTTTATACTAATGCCGATTGTCCATTTAATCGATAATAGCCAATATAAATGGTTATCTGTCCTGCACGGTGTAGGGGCAACATTAACGGTGCTTGTTAGCTGTTATATGCTTCATTTACTGTATCCTTTATTAAGAAGAAGGGTCGGTACTGTAAAGAGGTTGAAGTTGATTTTATTCCTTGTCAATATCCTTGTGTTGGCGACGATTATTACGGCTAATTGGTTATACATTGGCTATCGTGCAC
Organism: Bacillus spongiae; assembly: GCF_037120725.1. Taxonomy (NCBI): domain Bacteria; kingdom Bacillati; phylum Bacillota; class Bacilli; order Caryophanales; family Bacillaceae; genus Bacillus; species Bacillus spongiae. The sequence continues at coordinate 90,703 of NZ_JBBAXC010000014.1, read as the reverse complement.
CCGACGGAGCAAGGCAGTGGTTTATTTATCACCATCCTTCTATTCACTTAATCTTAATGGAATATAAAGAATTTATTTCTCTATTTCCATTGCCTCTTGGAGTCGGAGCATTATGGATATTACATCGATTTGGAAGACAGATGGAACAAACAAAGGATACTCTAGTTTCTTCTACCATAGCGGTTTTAATTACGCTAATGTGGATTTGTTTAATCATTGGTTTTGTTTTTGGAATGACGATTGTAAGAATAAAAGGGGTCTAGGTGATCTTCTATGAATACAGAGAGAAAAACGGGTGAAGTAGTAGCAGTATTTATATCTATATTTCTTTGCTTAGCAGCATTAATTACTAGTCATATTTGGAGTGTAGAAAATCCACTAACGGCCAATAAGTTTTTATTAAAAGTTGGATCGTTCCTTCCAGGTTGGTGGGGAATAGGTACATACGCTGGAAAAGAAATGTTGGCCTTGATTGTATGGGTGCTCAGTTGGGTTATCCTTCATTTTACTTTAAGAAATTTTCAATTTTCCTTGAAGAAATGGTTATCCCTTTTTTTGATCAGTATCCTCACCTTAATGATCATCACATGGCCACCTATTTATCATGCAATCTGGGGTTGGCTACCAACCAAACCATGATGAGAAGGGAATGATAGTGATGTTCTTTCAAGGTAAATATAAACTGAGCGTGTCCATTTTGTTGCTTCTAATTATATTACTCATTTCTTTCAAACTTACATCCATTCCAACTACGGGGTTTTTAAGTACAGAAATGAACGAACCTAAGCAGTTCAAGTTTGGTTATATTCGTCCAATAGAGCGATCGAGTAATTTGGAAGACTTAATGAAAATATTAAAGGATGTACCTTTTATTGCTGGTGCTGATCGAATCATGGAAAAAGAAGAAAATAGCAGCTTATCAAACTTTTATCCAATTTATGATGAGTGGTCTACTGATGAATTATTTAATGAAAGATATACTTATCTGCCGCATGATATGACTGGGGTATACGGAAGAAGTGTTTATTCAGTCAATTACGGGGATGCCACGATGATTTTCCTTCGAACAGACGGACTACAAGACTCTCTACAATTAGATTGGTTGAAATCAGTGGTCCACGACAGTAGTCAAATGAACCATGTCGTATTTGTTGATAAAATCCCGAAAGACTCTTTATTTTGGGAAGCAATGAATGAGTTAGGGATTCATTTAATTATTTCAGAAAATGAATTATTAACAAGAGAATCCGTTGTCGTACAGGAACCATCCGATTGGAGTGTGGCTTCTGAAGAGCAATGGGGCGTATGGAATTTGAATTCAAACGAGAGCATTCATTATTTATTGCTTGAAATGAATAGGGCCACCATCACGGTAAAGGCAATAAATACTGATGGAAGAAATATCGACCAAATGCAATTTGATGTCGGCTTACATATCGTTGATGGGTTGGACCATACAAATACGTTAGTTCCAATTCAATCATTATGGTATTATCACGAGGGCTCTGATGAGATAAAAACATTTATTCATGAAAACTTTGATATGACTGGTGAGACGCCTATCACGGATCGTTATCCCGTACCGACTGATGATTGGCGAAGCGTAGAATATGATCAGTCAAATTGGAAGCTTAGTAAAGGTCCCTTTGGGTATAGGAAAGAACCTTTTCCTTTAGCAATCAATCAAGCATTGCCTAGCTTAACTAATTCCGTAACCTATTATTTTCGGAAGACTTTTGACTTTCATGATGACTTAGAACAAATGACGAAACTATTTTTACATATGACATTTGAGGATGGATATGTTGCATACTTAAATGGTGAAGAAATAAGTCGAGATGGGATGAAGACAGGACTGGTAACGCATCAAACAGTAGCTTTACCGAATGAACCCCATTTATACGATGTGAAAGATATTTCAAATCATAAAGATAAGTTAGTAGTTGGTGAGAATACCATCTCTGTTGAAGTGCATAGTAGTCATCCCAAATCCCCAAATTTTATTTTTGATATGAGTTTAACCTATGAACGCAAAGTAAATGAATAAATGAGGGACAAATTATGAAGAAAACTGCGCTCATATGTTTGATCTGTACGATCATCCTTCAAGGGTGTGGAAATCAAACCAAACCGATGTTGTTGGCTACGATTCAATCTACTAATGACCACCTTATTATTGAAAATGGTGATCATTTTGTCTGGGAAAATGCTATCATTACTGTAGATGAAGAATACACTTATCATATGAATTACCTTCCTAGAGGTAAAACTAGTATTGCTTATCGTTTATTTACTAATGAAGCTGGGACAACATTTCAACCAGGCTTACTTAAAGTTAGAAAGGTAGAAATTATGGTCCCACAGCCAAATGATGAGAAGGATTTATATTATAGTTGGTAAGGGCCATTATTTTGTTTTGGAGTGGCAATTAGATGAAGTGATTGATAGGTGAGAAATTCAAAAAATGATATATAAATAATAAGAACCACGGCGAATAAAGGCCCTGGTTCTTATATTTTAATTATACCATATAAAAAACGTAATATTCAGTCTTTAAATGGTTTTTTTCTTCCTTTATAGTATTGAAGAACATAAAGGGGGGAATAAATATGATTTCTGGTTATGCTTCATTAAATGGTACGAAGGAATACGTGACACGATTCAATCAATTTTATCGAACCACACCGATGTTTTACACTTCTTCCATTGGCTTAGGGACCCATTTAGGTGATATGAACGAAAATGATTCAGCACTTTATTGTAAAGGAATTGAATATGGCTTACGTAAAGGGCTGAATGTTATTGATACAGCGATAAATTATCGCGGAATGAAATCGGAAAGAGATGTAGGTTATGTGTTAACATCGTTGATTGAACGAAAACTTATTAAGCGTGAGGATGTTGTCGTCTCAACAAAAGCAGGGATTATCGCGGGGGATATTGAGGCTAATCTTGTTCCAATAGACTATTTACAAAAGGTTTTAATTGAAGGTGGAATTATTACGGAAGCTGATTTATCAATAGTCGATCACCATCGTCATGTGTTAGCCCCAGCTTATTACGAATTTGCTATTCATAAGAGTAAGAACCATCTTAATCTTGAGACCATTGACATCTATTATGTTCATAATCCAGAAATCTCCATGATGACCCTTGGGTCCGAAGTTTTTTATTCACAACTCGAAACACTTTTTGCGTTTTTCGAAACCCAAGTTCAAATGGGTCATATAAAATATTATGGTCTTGCTACTTGGTTAGGGTTACTTACTAATCCAAATGAACATGGTTATATTTCGCTCGAAAAGGTAGTGAATATAGCTAAACGTTTGGCAGGGAACAGTCATCATTTTCGGTTTATTCAATTCCCGCTAAACCGAAAGATAAACAACGGGGTGAGGATGAAGAATCAGAAAGTGAATCATCACTGGGTAACCGTCGTTGAAGCAGCGGAGAAGCTAGGTCTTTTTTCTATCACAAGTGCCCCCTTTCATTTAGGTAAGCTAATTGACGAAGGAAGTAGTTCCCAATCAATGTTACTTGAGGTTATTCAAATGAAAGGAATCTTATCCACAATGGTTGGCATGAAGAGAAATGAACATATTAAAGAAAACATGGAAACCATTAGAGTATTTCAAAATCGTATAAATGGAAAGAGTCTATGATTTCAAGAAGAGCAATGCTCAACATCGCCTCTTTTGTTTGGAGGATTCGAATTGAAGACGAATACAAGTCACCACCTTCTTGCCTACATTACCATTCTCACAGTGCAAATCCCACTTTATTAACTAAAATTTTTTTTGAACACTAGAAAATAGGATAGCCAATATTTAAATTCATCAAAAAATAAATGAGGATGTTCAATGGTGAATTCTTCAAAAAAATCTTCTAATTGTTCTTCTTCTACGTCATCCAAAAGCCCACTAACATAAAGAGGATATTTGAACCGCTTATAAAGGTCATCGTACCCATAGTAAGAAAATACTTCTTCCATTTGTTCTTCAGTCATTTATTCACCTACTTTTCCAATACTGATTTATCCACTGTTATTACTATGTCGGAATTGTGTTGTTTTCATACTGTAATATTAATCATTGAATATATTTTATGAAAATTAGTTAATTGTAAGTGATAAATACGGTAAAATTTACGTAAATGATAGTGAATAGATTCCTAAATAGAGGTGGATGTATATGCCGAAAATTGACAATATATTAGCCATTCTCTGGATGCTTCGTTCAGGTGAAAAAATTACGGCCAAACAAATTTCAGAAAAGCTAGAGATCAATATTAGGACGGTATATCGTTATATTGATACACTATCAACAAGCGGTGTACCTATAATTGCACACACTGGACATAATGGTGGTTATACATTATTAAACCATTTTATTGATGCGCCTCTTTTCTTTGATTATGAAGAGAAAACCTCCTTATTTCACGCTGCTGTTTTTGCAGAAGAAGCGGGATATTATGGAGGTGAAGCTCTAAATAGAGCTATTTCAAAGCTAAGTAAATATTCAAATCAAGAGCAGGAAACAAAGATAAACCAACATGTAACGAGTCTTGAAGTAATAAGTAGATGGAGCTCGCTCTCTCTGGAACCCTATTTGAAGGAGTTGGAACAGGCTGTAGCAGGCGGATTCACTGTGAAAATTCGATACAATAAAACTGGAAAAGAGCCAACAAAGTATAGGTCAGTTGATCCGTACAGAATTATTTATTGGAATGATAAGTGGTATGTGATTGGTTTTTGTCATCTTAGGAATGATATTCGTAGTTTCAGAGTAGATCGAATGGAAAATCTAATGCTAACCGAAAAAACGTTTAGTCGGCCAGCAAATTTTTCAGCACGTGATTTTTTTATGAAAAACCTCCTTCCAACTATAGAGGATAAGGAACGGATTACTTCTTTAGTTATTAATGGAAATCCTAAGGCCTTAGGTGATATTTGCCAACATTGGTTTTTGGGGCATTATTTACAAGAGCGAACGCCAAATCAAGCAGTATTTTTACTTGAAGAAAATTTGATACATGCATATGTACCTCATTTACTATTACCATATGGTAAATCTATTCAAATTATTGAGCCGGTAAGTCTTAAGAAGAAATTGGTTGAAGTTCTGTCGGAATTAATTAAATTTCATCAAGTAAAATAACTTCCCTGACGTTAGCTGTCAGGGAAGTTATTTTATAATAGGCTATATCAATTTAGAATGGAGTGTTATGGAATGGAAGCAAAAAAAGCATACTTATATGTATTTAATACAATGTCAGACTGGGAATATGGATATTTAATTGCTGAACTAAATAAAGGAAGGTATTTCAAAAAAGGGTTAACCCGACGAAAAGTAGTGACAATAGGAACGACTAAAGCATCTATTACTACGATGGGGGGACTAAGTATAAAACCAGATATTACGGTTGATGAGTGTACTCTTGAGAGTAAAGATCTTTTAATTTTACCTGGAGGGGATACGTGGGGAGAAGATATTCATCAATCCATTTTGAAAAAAACGGGTGAAGCTTTGGAGCTTGGTACAACTGTTGCTGCAATATGTGGCGCTACGGAGGGATTAGCAAATAGGGGGTACCTAGATGCTAGAAAGCATACAAGCAATCATTTAGAGTATATTAAAATGGTTTGCCCCAAATATAAAGGAGAAGAGTTTCACGAAAAGGGACCTGTAGTATCTGATGGGAATTTGATTACTGCATCAGGAACTGCTCCTTTAGAATTTGCGATGGAAGTACTGAAAACGATGAAGGTATTTGCACCGGATACATTACATTCATGGTATAACTTAAACAAAACTCATAAACCTGAATACTTCTTTCAGTTAATGAATTCACTTAATAGGTGAGAATATCATTCACTTAGTAGTTATATTGTTGTAAAAAAGCACATCACGATTTCATAGCGTGGTGTGTTTTTACGTGGTTAACAGAACTATTAAGGAAATCATGTTCAGAGGCTATCGGAAAGGTTATTTTTAATATAACAGCCAGTCCCTTCTCATATCTTCTATTCTTTAACTAAAGAAACTAATAAGCCCATGAGTCTATACCGAAAAAGCTAAACGACAATCTTGTTTTTTAAGAAAAGGGTCATGTAATGGGGAAAATGATTTGGATAAATATGATAAAATGAGGTAGAAATTGTGAAGGGGTATCCTTAAAAGACCGAAGCAGAATAGTAAAAATCAATGATTGCTATCAAAGACCATCTTTATTGGTTAAACGAATTTTATAAGAAGAAATTGAATCAATCTTTTACATATCCTCGTGAAAAGGAGGGGGCAACTTGGAAAAGAGTTACATAAGGTTGAACGGGGGATTTCATAATGAAGTTTTTTACATCCCGTCTATAGATAAAGTTGTAAGAATATCTGAAAAAAGAAAAACCAAAGCAAGGATCGTGCAGGAAATAGAATGGATGAAATATTTAAAAAACAATGGGGTTGAAGTACCAAGCGTGGATAAAGTTGAAGATAAAACTGAGTGTTTGTGGACATATTTCGAATTTATTAAGGGTACGCAACTTGATGTAACAAAGGATTCCCACTGGAATGGCTGTACATTTGAGGAACTCGGGAGAATTTTAGGGAGAATGCATGCATTATCTAAAAACTTTAAGGTTAGTGCTATTGAACGACCGGTATGGACCTCTGAAACCACGGATGTGTTTGAAATTAGACATAAATTATCCCCTTGGCTAAAGGGGCATTATAATAATTTTATGAATAACCTATTACTCTATAAAAAAACGGTAGACACATTTGGACTAATACATAATGACTTTCATCAAGGGAACATAATTATGGATCAAAATGACTCTCTTGTTACGATTGATTTTGATGAATGTTCATTTAATTGGTTTGCACAAGATTTGGCTGTAGTATTCTATCATGCTTATTGGCAGAATAGCTCTTTCAATGACAATCAGGATTATTTTACCCAGGAGTTCATGACTCATTTCTTTAACGGATACAAATCAGAGAATTTCCTGCATGAAGATATCATTAAACAAATACCTATTTTTCTAAAATTACGTGAAATTTTCCTATATCAATTATTTATTACTAAATGGGATTTAAATAATTTGGGAAATTGGCAACAGTACACCTTAGATAACTTGAATGACAATATTAAAGGTAATAAACCATATGCAGGAGTAAGTGATTTTTCTATTTATGTATAAAGCGATGGATATTGATGAAATGTAGGAAACTAAAGACCAATAAAGAATTTCTTTAGAAACATAATTAGTTTTAAAACGTATGTTAATTAAGGAGTTCTTTAATATGCTATTGAAAGGAGGAAAACCAATTGATACCGATAATTCTATCTACAATACTAGTTGTCATTACTCTTATTTTTTCCATAGTATTTGTGGTTCAAAAAAGAAAAAAAGCTGGTATCACAGGAATTAAAAGTGCTTTATCTGCAATTTGTTTTCTTCTTGTAACTGTAATTAATCTTTTAGCTTATTGGTTTGACTATAGGGAGTTATTGACTTGGTCGTTTACTGCTTTTTTGTTCATTTTAGGTGCATATTTCACAAAGTATATTCCAGTAACCCAAAGTAAAGACGGAAACTAAAGAAGTCTTTTCTTTACCGCCAGTGTAGCGACACTCTACAAGGTATTGGCAATTGGTTTACTCATTAAGAAAATAATCTATAGAGGTAATTGAAATGAACTTTATATTACTTAGTATTGCTATGATTGTATGGCTATTCTCTTTGCATAGGTTATCCAAAATTAAATATTCTAGGAGAAGTACCATATTACAAGAAGCTAAACAAAATGTAATTTCTCTTTTTTGGGGCTGTCTAATCGTATTAGCTATAATTTTCATTCCTTATCAAGCTTGGTTACTGACTGGAAGTTCTGAAAATTGGGATGGAGTATACATCTTTGGTGGAACCATTGGGTTAATAATATTTGTTAGTTTACGGATTTATTATAAAAGGATGGAGAATGAAAACGAAAGAGAGTGTTAATTTACTTATTTTTAATAATTTGGGGAAAGAGGAACTTTAAGCTATCTGTTGCATTCACTGAATAACAGGTCTTCAAATTAATGATTGGAGAGATTTAAATGTTTAAGAGTAATCTAGCTAGTGAGGAAGCGGTCAAGCGTATTGATGACGTACTGAAAAATGTAGATGATTTGCAAGAAGCGCATGCAAAGGCTTTTCTAAAACTAATCTATGCTAGATTAGACATTGTTCAAAATGGTAATGGTGAATATACAAGCGAGCAATGTGTTACAGATTTAATAACTAATTATAAGGACCTTATTAAAATGACAGAACAGTTAAGAGAAGAAGATGGTTCTGTACCTGATAAATTATAAATCTGGTGACCAATATAGTTGTAGGCTAGCCACTTTTCAAATGTTGAACTGTAGAAATGAAAGAATAGGAGGTAATATGGTGAGAAAACCGTTATGGTTGCCATTATTATTGTCGTTCGCAACAATGTTTTTACTTTATTTGATGGGCTATATATTTGATATTTCTATATTCGAATTCAAACTTTACGAGGGCCCAAATTTAAATACCGAGATTGCTCTACTTCCAATTGTGATTGGCATAATCGTTGGTTTTATTGTGGAACGAATGATTATTGTCAAAAGGAAGTAACTAGATATCCATTACTAATTCCTGCGTAGAATAGATATATATATAAGTGGCTTCTCACATTCCTTGTGAGCTTTTTGGGGAATTGAAATGAAGTCATGAAGAATAGAGGGGAACAAAATGAAAATCAGAGCGAGTAAAGGGATAGAAATCGATAAAATGATAGATATATGGTATCAAGGTTCATTATTGGCACATGATTTTATAAAAAAGGATTATTGGAAATCTCAACAAAATGAGATGAAAGAAAAATACTTTCCTCTATCTGAAAACTATGTTATTTGCCTCGAGGAAGAAGTGGTCGGTTTCATCTCAATGGTCGATAACTATTTGGCTGCATTGTTTATTGATATAAAACATCAAGGAAAGGGATATGGAAAAGAGTTATTAAACTTTATAAAAGAAAAAAGGGAAAGTATACAATTGAAAGTATACAAGAAGAATGATCAAGCCGTTCATTTTTATAGGAGAAATGGTTTTATAAAAAAAGAAGAACAATTAGATAAAGGGACTTCTGAAGTTGAGTATTTAATGGAATGGAAAATAGTATAGAAGATAGGTAGTTATTTCCATATTAAGTTCTCATCAGTATCAGCGTTTTTCAGAAGGTTTAAAATGGATTTTTTAATGTATGAGGGGAAAAGGACTATGAATCAGCGTATATTAATAAACAATCATAACGTAGAAGTGCAATACAAAGGTAATACCGGCCCATTAATTGTGATATTAACAGGAATGGGCTGTTCTTTTGATGAGTGGCATGAAGTTATTGAAATGTTGAGTAAGAACAATAGAATGCTAACGTTTCATCGACCTGGACTTGGTCAAAGTGAACTTGGCAATGGAATACGAAACACAGAAACTACTGTCCAAGATTTGGATCGCTTACTACATCATTTTGAAATCAAAGAACCTTTTTATTTAGTAGGTCATTCTTATGGTGGTTTATGTGCGCAACACTTTGCCAAAGCCTATCCGGATCGTTTAGCTGGAATCATATTGGTGGATTCTACTTCTGTCGAATTGACTGTTTTGGATGAGCTAGAATTGCCTGTATTAAATGAAGATTCAGATGAAGCTTGGATTAAAAAATGCCTAAATTATGCGTCCAAAGAAAAGGAACAATTGCAGAAAATAATTAAACCTTCTTTGAGTGAAAAGCATCGTCAGTTTCCTGAAAGAATTCAACAGAGATTATTAGATTTTCAAGTTAATCCATTATTATATAGGGCAATGACTTCCGAGATTCAGCAATGGAAAAAAGATGCGATAAAGATTAAGCAATTGGGTGAATTCCCAGACGTTCCACTAATGGTGATTGGTCGTGATAAGAAGTATGTGATAAAAGAAGAAATGAATAATGGGATTCCAGAGTGGGAGTTAAAGATATTTGAAGAAAAATGGGAAGAGTTAATAAAGGATCAAGCAAAATTATCAACAAGTAGTAAATTGATTTTTGCGAAAAATTCCGGACATTCCGTATACCTAGATCGACCAGATCTTATCATTGAATGTATACAAGAAATTTTAACAAATTGATAAGATAAGCTAATTGTATGCCAGTAAAATACTTAAGTGATGCCTATTTTGCCTTAGCAGAACAATGTTCACTTGAAATAATTAGTAGTAACGAAACTATTTAATGGATTATGGAGGGACTATGAATCATTATTACATTAAGGGCTTCATCTTAGTAATTTCTATTCTATTATTAGCGGGGTGTAATGCACCTCTAAAGACAGCATTAATATCAGAGAATTATCATTTATTGAGAGTATATAAAGAAGATGCAATAGTTTATGAAACAAAAGATTCTGATGAAATAAAAAAAATTATTCATAAAATCAATACAAGTCGAAGAGATACAACCGAGACGTGGGAATTGCCTGAGCCCATCGGGAAGATGATCTTTATAAATGATAAAGAGGAAGAGGTCGTTCTTAGTTTATTCGAGGGAGGACATGTAGCTTTTCGTGGATTTTATGTTTATTCGGGCTTTAATTTTTGATGGGTGAAATTCTCGCTAGTGGAGGAAAGAGGAAATCTTCATTTTTCTTCAAAAGAAACTTTTTTCGACCATGCTAAGAAGATGTGTTATATATCTTGTCTGACAAGTCGATGGTATTAACGAGACTAAATCGTAATGACATTTGTTATAGAGGAATCACTACAAAAGAAAGATCATACTCCCAGGTCTATTTGCATGATCATTAAATAGAAGAGGTCATGAATATGGTGGACTAGGCTGGTTACTTTTTTCACAAAGTAGAGTTTATAGAAAGCAAGATAAGCTCTATTTTGTGGACTTAAGGATGAAACGATGAATAGTAGCTATTAATTGTTCACAGCTTGCCGTCCTTTTTCCACCACCAAATCCGAAAACTTCCGAAAACAGAGACGAATAAGAGGAGCAACATTGTTATAACCCATATAGAAAATTGATTGATTTCCTGCAAACCTTGTGCGTTCTTTAACACAAATATAGTCACTCCGAAAAACATGAGATAACAAAAGATATTGGGAATGATCCACAAAATCATTAGGGTGGTTTTATTCAAAGTGCTTCTTCCTTTCTTGAAAAAATGCTGTAATATTATGATTGAGCTAATGAATACTTGATGAGATTTTTTTGTGATAGATAGAGAAATTCAGAGGGTCGTTCATTCATCGTAATAGTAACACAAAACCGCTGAAGAGAGTATATCTTCAGCGGTTTCTTGTTATTTTTTTGGACAGTCATTAGCAAGCTATTTACTTTAGCTGGCTTTGAAATTTATTAATAAATGGTGCTGATTTTCCAGTTCCAATCGCAGCAGATTCTAGAGGGTTTGGAGCCATGTGAATCGGTACGAACATTTCCTTTTGGAACCATTCTTGCATCCCATGCAAAAGGGCTACGCCTCCTGTGATGACAATCCCTCTGTCAACAATGTCCCCACTTAATTCAGGTGGGCATTTTTCTAAGGCGTTTTTTGCGGTGTCAATAATATGTTGTAAAGGCTCTTTTATTGCTTCTTGAATTTCATAAGAAGACAAACTAATGGTCTTTGGTAGCCCAGTTACTAGGTTCCGACCACGAATGTCAGTGAACTTCTCCTTATGATCTATTAATGCATGACCAATTTCTATCTTAATTTCTTCAGCCGTTCTTTCTCCAATTAAGACATTATATTTTTTTCTAACAAATTGAATAATATCTTCATCTAGTTGGTCTCCACCAATTCTAATTGACTGACAATCGACAACACCATTGTAGGAAAGAATGGCTATTTCGGTTGTTCCTCCACCAATATCAATTACAACACTAGCAATTGGTTCATCTACTGGTAGGTCTGAGCCAATTGCAGAAGCTAACGTTTCTTCCATAAGTGTTACGTTTTTGGCTCCCGATACTTTAAAAGCATCTTCAATAGCTTTTCTTTCGACAGGTGTAGCACCTGAAGGGTAACAGACTACCACATTTGGCTTTCGGAATGTATACCCAAGTTGTTTTTTTATTTTTTTCATAATTAGCTCAATCATGTCAGTTGTTACCTCGAAATTGGCAATTACACCATTTCGTAACGGGCGAATAACTTGTATATGAAGAGGTGTTTTTCCTATCATATGTTTTGCTTCATGTCCTACTGCTAAAACTTGATTTGTATTTGTATTCATCGCTACAACAGTCGGTTCGTTAAAAATAATACCTTTTGATTTACTATATACGAGGATATTGGCTGTACCTAAGTCAATTCCTAAATCTTCATTTCCAAACATATCAAATCCTCCAGTTAAAAAAATACGATCCTTATATTGTTTCTGCTCAATCCCTTCAATATATGACCGTCAAAAAGATGGGTATTTTTTCTATGGGAGAATTGTTACGAAAGGGGAAATTCGGAAGAGGCGTTTAAGCCTATTATCATAGGGGGGAGAGGGAATTAGGTCTCGCTCTTGTAATATGGACTTAATATGTTTGTAAAATAATATTTTTGAAGAAAAAAGGGGATATAATAGCTTCCATGCATAAGAAAACCGGTTGAAGAGAGAAGTTCAACCGGTTTAAAAAATATCCTCTTTTATGCCCAGTTTCCGTTACGGAAAATAGGTTCTTTTGTACCATCTTCTTTTATTCCATCAATATCCATCTTGTCTGAACCGATCATAAAGTCTACGTGAGTAATACTAGAATTTAGCCCATTTTTCTCCAGTTCTTCAGATGTCATTGTTTTCCCACCTTCGATACAGAAGGCATAGGCATTTCCAATCGCAAGGTGATTGGAAGCATTTTCATCAAATAACGTGTTATAAAATAGGACATTGGACTGGGAGATAGGAGATTGATGCGGAACTAAAGCAATTTCTCCTAAGAAATGCGCACCCTCGTCTGTTGAGATAAGATTTTCTAAAATATCTTCTCCTTTTTCCGCTTTCACATTAACAATACGTCCAGCTTCAAAAGTAATCACAAAGTTGTCAATAATATTCCCACCGTAACTTAGAGGCTTAGTACTTGAAACGGTACCATTAACCCCTGTTTTTAATGGTACTGTAAAGACTTCTTCTGTTGGCATATTTGCCATAAAGCTATCGCCTTGTTCATTCACACTACCTGCACCAACCCAAAGGTGGCCCTTAGGGAGCTCGATAGTTAGATCTGTACCAGGTGCTGAATAATGAAGCTTATGATATTTTTTATTGTTTAAATAGTCCACTTTTTCATGTAGTGTTTCATCATGTTTTTTCCATGCGGCTACAGGATCATTTTGGTCCACTCTTACTGCTTTGAAAATCGCATCCCATAGTTTTTCAACCGCATTGTTTTGCTCAGGAAAGACAAGTTTAGCCCAATCTTCCGAAGGAACTGCAACGACAGACCAGCTTACTTTATCAGAAGTTATGTATTGGCGATAGTTTGAAAGTGCAGCACCAGCTGTCTTTTGGGAAGTAGCAATTCGTTCAGGCTTTACTCCTTTTAGTAATTCAGGAGAAGAAGAAACTACGGATAAGAAGGCAGCACCTGCTTTAGCGTATTCTTCTAGCGCGCTTACTCGCCATTTAGGGAATTCTTTAAATGATTCATCCGGTGCTAGATCAAACGTATAGCGAGATACGATGTCATCATTCCAAAATATGTGTACTTGCTTGGCTCCTGCTTGATACGCTTTTTTCGTAATTAAACGTACAAATTCAACGGAATCAGTTGCTGCATTAACGATTAATGTCTGTTTCTCTTGAATATTGACTCCAACTTTTACAACCAACTCAGCATACTTCTCAAGGTTTTTTTGAAATTGATCCATTCATTAACACTCCTTATCTGTATTCTTCTTCATTGTATCAAGGCATTGTAGGAATGCAACTGTTTTCGTATTCAGAATAAAACAAAAAAGAGTGAACGATTTAAAAAACATCATGAAAGAAATTTACATAGGGAGAACTTTTACGAAGAGCATTCTCGGTAGACGAATGGCCTATCTATCGATATAATGAGGCAAGTAGAATAGGAAAGAAATAAAAGGAGGGTACAAGTTGACTTATTCAGCATTACTATTAAGAATCTCAGCTATTTATGCTTTAATAGGTACCTATATAGGATCCCATATGGCAGGAGCAGGGGCAGGTTCCTATGCATTAAGACCCATTCATGCTCATATTTTGCTCGTTGGGTGGTTAAGCTTATTTGCTTTCTCGGCTTATTATAAAATGTATGAAGTCCCGAAGCAGTCTAAGCTTGCCTTTTTACATGTATGGACAGCTATAATTGGTTCAGTAGGTCTCACGCTTGGCATGTATTTTTATAACTTAAATCCATTAAATTTACCTGAGGTATTTACAACGGTCTTCTACATCGTAGGTGGGAGTACGCTACTGTTAAGCTTTGCGTTGTTTGTCTTATTAACCTTTAAATATTCAAAATAAAGAGGACGACGAAAGGGTGCTGTATTAGCGCTTTTGAGTCGTTTTTTTGTTATATAGCTTTTAGTGATAGATTGGAATGAAGGAGGAGTATGGATATAATTGAATCGATATTACGATTAGGAAAATAGATGGAGGTTTACATGTTAAGTTATAAAGACTCTACTACAAAGCTTGTTCAAAGTGGTACGGATACGGCCATTATTTCTGTGGGTGCAACAGAACAATTCGGTCCCTATTTACCTATGCACTTAGATACTTTAATTGCAGAGAAGTATGCAGAAGCATTCGGGAAAGTGTTAAACGCCTATGTTTTACCTACTTTGCCCTTTAATACTTCGGAAGAACATGCCAATTGTAAAGGGACAGTGACAGTCAGTCCTACTGTATTAATGACGATGCTAGAAGAAATAGTCGTTAACTTGAATCGACAAGGTTTTAAGAAGTTTGTTTTATGTAATGGTCATGGCGGTGCATATTGGGAGGCCTCTTTTGTAAAGCAAATTAATTACAAATACCCTGAATTAATATTGGTGACAGCTCATCGATATTTAGCTTGGGAAGAAGCTTTAGAAGAGTCAGGACTTCAAGGCTTAAATGAATTGCATGGCGGTCTGTTATCGGTATGTACGGCTATGTGGTTATGTCCCGATTTAGTTGAGCTTAAACCAATGGGGTCGGCGGTACCACCAGAGAATAGAATGTTTGCAGATTATATCTTTTGGGATAAATTAACAGAGGATGGATGTTGGGGACAATTTGATCCGAATGAATATACTCCTCAACAATTGTCTGAGATAGGGGAAACTTTTTGGACTTCGTTCATTTCTAAACGAAGTGAGATCATTGGAACGATTGTGGAAGAGGCGTTTCAGAAGAAATGTCGTCAAAAGGAGACAATTTTGTAGTTTATAATGATTCTTTGTCTCCTTAATTCCAATGCGTAGCTTGGATAATGATGAAGGCAGCGAAGTAGCTGCCTTTTTTATTTTACGCCTTGAATGTTCCTACCCAAACATTACCTGTATCAATATGATAATAGCGGGTTATTCCTTCTTCACTTTTATAGCTTGAAACATTGTAAGCTCGATTTTTTATGGCTTGAACTTCTTTTTTCGATGACAATCCGTCGATTACCCATTCATTCAAATCCGTTTCATCATAAGATACGGTCTCGATGCATGACTCCCATTCAAATTGTTCCAACTTATCTTTTAAGGAAGGAAATTTTTCATATGGAAATGGTTTATATTCTTCCCTCTTATCGAAGGTTTTGTCATAAAAATTCAAACAGTCTTTATAGGCAACAACAATTTGTGAATTGATAAAATGAGGGTCATACAACCAAATTTTTAAATAAAAGTTCTCGTTTTCCTGTTTCATTTTTTGATACCAAACCAAATAAACATCCAGCATGGCGTCTAGTAAAAGTCTGTTGTACCAAACGGGTGGATTTCTACGTATAAGTGCATAAAAGGGATGTATCCATAGCTTTACGTATGTCCTTTGATAGTCCCTTACATTATCCATATTTAAATTAATCGCATCATGTTTCCATCGTTCAATCTTTCTTTTGTGTCTTTTCCATCCTCTTATTTTTTTCTTTTCTGAGTGCAATCTCATTCCCCTCCAAAAAAATATGTCATATAGATTATATCCAAAATTAATAGAATAAAGGGATTCACTTGCAAAAAAGCAAAAGAATCAGGATTTCTATTGTTTTTTTGTCAGAATAATAATTGGTTTATTTTTCTAATTAATGTAAAAAGATGCATACAAAGCTTGGATAAGGAGAGTCTATAAATCAAAAGTGTACAAAGGAGTAGGATCAATGAATAACGAAATGGAGACATCAAAATTTGAAACGATTCCAAATGGGGAACCTGCTTTAATAGAAAATATGGAAAACTTATTAAAGGAAAAAATGGAGCGGGTTTACGCGAAAGGAAATACAAAAAGGGATGCACACCCTAAGCATCTTGCCCTCTTACAAGGAGAATTTACTGTTGAACCCAATCTTCCTCCTGAACTTAAAGTAGGGTTATTTGAAAAAGAGAATACTTATTCAGCCTGGATTCGAATTTCAAATGCTAGCGGCACCGTACAATCTGACAAGAAGAAGGATTTTCGGGGGTTTGCAATTAAGCTTATGGGAGTTGACGGAGAAAAATATGAAAATAATGTAGAAAAGGAAACACAAGACTTCGTATTAATGAGTCATCCTACGATGCCATTAGGCACGGTAAAACTGTTCCATGATGCGGTATATTATAGTTTAAAATGGTCACCCATTATTTTGTTACTTAGAATGGTGGCAACTGGGAATGGGAGTAAAATGAGAGAATTAAGCAACGGAAGGAAAAATCATACATCACCTCTAGATATTCGTTATTGGAGTACAACTCCTTATTTGTTTGGAGACAATCAAGTTGTGAAATATTCCGTTATCCCAACCTCTAAGTATAAAAGTACATTACCTGAACCATTAACCGACACGTATTTAACAGATAATATTGAAAAACATTTAACGGATGAGGAAGCAAGCTTTGATTTTCTCATTCAATTTCAGAAAGATCCTAAACAAATGCCAATAGAAGATGCTGGAGTTGAGTGGAAAGAAGCAGCTTCTCCCTTTATAAAGGTGGCTACTATTAAAATTCCTCCACAAATTTTCAGAACGAAACAGCGAGATGACTTGGCAGAAGAGTTTTCATTTTCACCAGGGCATACTTTAAAGGAACATAGCCCGTTAGGCGGGATTAACCGTGCGAGGGTTGAGATATACCGCAACCTTTCTGCTTATAGGCATGACAGAGATAATAGAATAATGAATGAACCAAAAACATGAATGAACTCAGGAAATTTCTTTATGAAGTAGTGTTTAAATAATAATTCAGTGTTGAAAACAAACAGAAGACTTTAGGACAGCGCTCGCTTTACGCATAGTGGTGTTAACTGTTCTAACAGCGAGCGTTGTCTCTAGTCTGTTGTAAGGTTATGCTACTCTTCCTCTACTCTATTTTTATAGGCCTCCTGTGTTACGAGATATTCTTCGTCTTCAATTTTCTCTTTCGCATGTTTCTCAGCTACTGAGTTTTCTGGGAAATTGCCAGGATGGTTTTTCTTTTTGTGATTAAATGCTTTGCCGCGAGCCATCATCATCATCTCCTTTCCTCTTTAGTATGGATTTGAACAAGAAAAATATGATAAAAGACAGTTTGTCCATAAAGGAACAAGCTGTTTTTTGCATGAAGTGGGTAAAAGGCAGTAATAGTAAAATTGTGACAAAAAATTTGTCCTCAAAAAGTAAGGAAATCTTTCTTTACGAAACGATCTAATATGGCATTTGTCATGAGTGGTTGTAGCCTATGGTAGTCAGTATAGGATAAGGAAAAATGTCATAAATTATCTGAATATAACCAATTGTTTATGTATTGACAATTGTTTATAATTAAGACAAATGTTGGGGGAGGGGTTAAATGAATGATAACGGAAGGTGGCTGTTAAAGCTCATTGAGCAAAATCCGTCAATTAGTCAAAATGAGTTATCGAAATTAACAGGTTTGTCGAGGTCAACGATTGCAGGTTACATATCTACCTTTATGAAGCAAGGGCAGATTATCGGTAGAGCCTATGTTCTTCCTAAAAAAAATGGTGTAGTCAGTATAGGCGGAGCCAATATTGATCGAAAACATCAAATTGAAAAGGAGTTACACCTCGGAACATCCAATCCGGCTAAAACATACTTTTCAACAGGTGGCGTCGCTCGAAATATTGCTGAAAATATAGGTCGAATGGGCATTTCTAATTCATTAATTAGCGTAGTTGGCAATGATCATGAAGGAAAATGGCTATTAGAAGAAACCATCCCATACGTTGATATTGAACATATTACGACTGTCCCTAATGCTTCGACAGGAGCTTATTCTGCTGTTCTTAATAAGGAAGGCGAGATGGTGATTGCACTAGCTGACATGGATATTTACGATGAAGTGGATATCGAGTTTGTGAAAAGAAAGTGGGGAATGATTTCGTCAGCACAAATGGTGTTTTTAGATACCAATTTTTCGAAGGAAGTAATTCAGTACGTATTATCTCGTTGTAAAGAAGAAATGATTCCGGTCACTGTTGCTCCCGTTTCGGCACCTAAGTGTGAGAAGCTTCCGAGAAACTTGAGCGGTATATCATGGCTTATTGCTAACAAGGAGGAAGTTGAAGCGCTTGTAGGAATGAAAATGACGAAACAGGCAGATTTCTTTAAAGCGGCTGAACAACTAACGCAAAGAGGGGTAGAAAGAGTCGTCATAACAAGAGGAGAAGAAGGAGGATTTTTTTATAGCAAGGAAGGCACGTCATCTATCCTACTACCACCTAGAATAAAGGTAGTTGACGTAACAGGGGCAGGAGATGCGCTCGTTGCTGGAGTTATTTTTGGTCACATAAATGGTTTAAATCCTATAGATGCGGTAGGAATGGGGCTGGCCTGTTCTTGTATTACGCTTCAAAGTAATGAAACCGTCTCAAAAGAAATGAGTAAGGAAACACTTCAAGAAGCATTTAAAATGTATAAGGAGGGAGTTAATGATGGAAAAGTGGATTGAATACTCAAATGAGGTGCAAGTAGCGAAAGAAAGTGGAGCACCTATTGTAGCACTTGAATCAACCATTATTTCTCATGGGATGCCCTATCCACAAAATGTGAAAACGGCAAAAGAGGTAGAGGCAATTTTACGTGATAATGGTGTAGTACCTGCAACGATAGCGATTATAGACGGAAAAATAAAAATTGGTCTTTCAGAAGAAGAGCTCGAATTACTAGCAAAAAGTGAAGAGGTATTAAAAGTTAGTAGGAGAGATTTACCGTATGTGCTAGCGAGTAAAAAGATGGGAGCTACGACCGTTGCTGCTACGATGATCTGTGCGCAAATGGCTGGAATTTCTGTTTTTGTTACTGGTGGAATCGGGGGAGTTCATCGCCAAGCGGAAACGACAATGGACATATCAGCAGATTTAGAAGAACTGGCCCGAACGAATGTGGCCGTAGTGTGTGCTGGAGCTAAATCTATCTTAGATTTAGGATTAACACTTGAATATTTAGAAACAAAGGGAGTTCCAGTTATCGGCTATCAAACGAAAACCCTACCTGCATTTTATACGCGAAACAGTTCGTTTGAAGTGGATTATTCGCTACATTCTACAGAAGAAGTAGCCAACTTTATGCAAACAAAATGGGAGCTTGGTCTACAAGGAGGACTTGTTATTGCCAATCCGATTCCTGAAGAATACTCGATGGGAGAAGAGATTCATACTGTTGTTGAGCAAGCTTTAAGGGAAGCGGAGGAACAGGGGATTCAAGGGAAAAGTGTTACACCATTTTTATTAGGGAGAGTTAAAGAATTGACGAAGGGACAAAGTTTAGAGTCAAACATTGCTCTAATAAAAAATAATGCTAAAGTGGGAGCAATGATCGCGAAACAATATCAGCACCTAGTAAACTAGTGTCAAAAGAAAGGGAGGTTCCAAAAGGAATCTCTCTTATTTTTAACATTACCGATAATTATGAAATAATGTTCTGTTTTTACCGCCTATAGAGGAGAAAAAACACATTGTTGAAGATTTACGCGGAAGAAGGTATTTAACCGTAAAGTGTAGATAATTGATGGTAATAAATACTTTTTGATTTAGTCTTTTAGATTGTGCAACCCTATATGTGTAGTAAACATAAAGGAGTGAAGAAAATTGGCCACGATTGCTTGTGTCATAACGAAACTATTTGAAGATGTAGAATTCACTGAACCAGCAAAAGCCTTTAAAGAAGCAGGACATAACGTCATCACCATAGATAAAGTAGCAAATCAACGCATTGCAGGAGTCCAAGGAGAAACAACCATAAACGTCGAACAGGCTATTGACCATGTTAAACCGTCTGATTTTGATGCTTTATTCATTCCAGGAGGATTTTCACCGGACCAACTACGAGCAGATGACCGTTTTGTACGTTTTACTAAATCATTTATGGAGGATAAAAAGCCTGTATTTGCTATTTGCCACGGACCACAACTATTGATAACAGCAAAATCACTAGAAGGGAGATGTGCAACTGGTTTTACCTCCATTCTAGTAGATATGGAATATGCAGGGGCAGAGGTGAAAAATCAAGAAGTCGTTGTATGTGGCAATCAATTGGTAACAAGTCGAAACCCCAATGACTTACCTGCCTTTATTCGCGAGAGCTTAGCGTTATTAACATAAAGAAAAAAGGTTACGGTTTTTAGTTGTGGACTCCCGAAGTAGGGGAAGAAATTCTAGTTCGTGTAAAAAACAAAGATAAATAAAAGGGGTAGCGTCCTTACGAGGATTAGGACACTACCTTGTCAAGTTAGTCAGATTTATTTACGCAAGCTGCCAAGCTCTTCTACAATTGCTTGCATTTCGTTAGGACTAAAGGTCGGTTTTTTCATTACAAATTCATAAATGTCTTTAATGTCATCATATTTATCAATGTTAAAAGCGCTTGAATTTACGGCGCTTTCATTCACCATCCGTAGCTTTGCTTTAATCTCATCTAACATATACACCATATTTTCAGTAGACTTTGTTTTTAACTCCATTGTATCGTCCTTTCGTATAGGCGTTTATATGCCTTGTTTTTATACTTTTATCTTACAGCCATATTCTTCATTCGTCTACCTTTGCTCCGTCGATAGGATCATATTTGGAAGAAAAGTAAGAAGTTTAATAAAGTGAACAATTAATGCATCTAGATGAATGATGCATTAAATCAAATACATAATAGTATAGTAATAAAAATACTTCTGTTATCGAATGCATCCACTTTTTAAAGAGAGTAGGGTAAAAATGTTGAGTTTTATTACTGAATTAGGAGAAAGAGTAAAGAATTCCGAAGTATCGGGCTTTGCTGCTCAGTTAGCCTATTTTTTTCTACTTTCTCTTTTTCCATTGCTCATTTTTTTAGTTACGTTATTATCCTATTTGCCGTACACAACTGAAGATATTTTGCAAGTCATTGAGGATTTTGCCCCAAGTGAAACCCTTATTCTTATTAGGAGTACATTAAATGAAGTGATGGAAAAAGGGAATACAGGTTTACTTTCATTTGGGATTATTGCGACAATTTGGTCAGCTTCGAGAGGTCTTCATGCTGTGATTAAGTCATTAAATCGAGCGTATGAAGTAGAGGAGGAACGACCGTTTCTTATGCAAATAGTCGTTTCAATGTTACTAACATTAGCGTTAATTTTCGTCTTTTTTCTTGTTTTACTGTTACCAGTATTCGGTGAGCAAATAGGCTTTTATATTTCTGCAGAACTAGGTTTTTCTCGATTTTTCTCCATTGTTTGGGAAAGCGTCCGTTGGGCACTGACCCCATTTGTTCTCTTTGTTATATTTGTGGTCATCTATTTTTTAGGGCCAAATAAAAAGATAAGGTGTACAAGTGCCTTTCCCGGAGCTATCTTTGCTTCTATCGGTTGGGTAATTGTATCTTACGGTTTTTCCTATTATGTAAGAATTTTTGCTAATTATTCGGCAACATATGGAAGTATTGGTGGGGTCATTGTTCTAATGGTGTGGCTTTACTTATCCGGCATTATTATTTTAATTGGTGGAGAAATTAATGCCCTATATCAAATAAGAAAAGGAGAAAACTGTTAAGAAGAAAGGTGATTGCTTTTATAAAAATCGTTCATACTAAAAAAGACAGTAAAGGAGGGGATGATATGTCCAATAAGGCAAAGAAAGATGGCGGAACTAAACAAAATAGTAAGCATAAGCCAAAACACAAAACATCAAGTTCCGCCAATGGACAAAATGGATATCACTAACACGCAATTATGATTCAAAACACTACGGAAAGATGCATTCCGTAGTGTTTTTATTAGTTCTTTAACATTCGTAATCCATTTAGGATAACAAGAATAGTACTCCCTTCATGGCCAATTACCCCAATGGGGAGGTCGAGCACTTGTAGAAAATTAGAGATAATGAGAAGAAAGATGACGCCGATAGAGAAAATGATGTTTTGCTTAACAATTTTTTGCATCCTTTTTGAGAGACGGATAGCTTCTGCAATTTTCGGTAAATCATTCTTGATTAAAATGATATCGGCTGTTTCTAAAGCCACATCTGTTCCTTCACCCATTGCAATTCCCACATTTGCTGTAGCGAGTGCTGGCGCATCATTGATTCCGTCGCCAACCATTCCAATAGGACCATAACGTACCATTAATTTCTTCAGCTCAGCCACTTTTATCTCAGGTAAACAGTCCGCGATGTACTCATCTACACTTGTTTCCTCTGCAATGGCCCTAGCGGTTTTCCCACTATCTCCAGTAAGCATAACGGTGTAGATTCCATTAGTACGTAGCATCTTTATCGCGTCTATCGTCTCATTACGGATAATATCTTTTAAAGCAATACAGGCAACGACTTTCGATTCCTTTGCTACATAGACAATTGATTTTCCTTCACTTGACCATGTTTCGCAATCAGAAACACCAAATTCCCCACGGGCATCTTTTTTTATAAAATCTGCTTTCCCTATTTTCCATTTCTGTCCATTAACAATGGCCTTCACTCCCCAACCAGATACATCTTCTAATAAATCAGGCGTAATTAATTGAACTTGATTGTTTTCTTTTACGTATCGGACAATGGCTTGAGCTAGTGGGTGGTTCGATTGATTTTCAATAGAGGCGACAATGGGTAAAATATCTTCTTCAGCATAGTCGGGATGAATGGTGATATTAGTTACAACGGGTTTCCCTTGAGTAAGTGTTCCAGTTTTATCAAAGGCTATTGCTTTTAAGTGAGCTAAGTTTTCGAGGTGGACCCCGCCTTTAAATAGAATTCCACGCTTTGCGCCCGTAGAGATTGCCGACAATGTAGCAGGCATAATGGATGCAACAAGAGCACAAGGTGACGCTACGACAAGAAGAACCATGGCGCGGTAAAAGGTATCCGTCCAGCTCCAGCCTAGAACATAATAAGGAAGAAACATCATCAATAATACTACTAAAAGGACAACCTTCACATATGTTCCTTCAAACCTTTCAATAAAAAGTTGGGAAGGGGATTTTTCACTTTGTGCTGTTTGGACAAGTTCAATAATCTTTTGGAATAAAGTTTCATGCGCTTCTTTCGTAATTTCGACGATAATAGAACCATTCATATTAACCGTTCCAGCAAATACTTCATCATGGTTCAATTTCGTTACGGGAATGGCCTCTCCAGTAATAGCCGATTCATCGATCGTCGTTTGTCCCTTAATAATTTTACCATCAGCAGGGACACGTTCTCCTGGTTTAATGACGATATGATCTCCAACCAATAATGCAGTAATATGAACCGTTTCTTCAACGCCTTTGTTGATTCTAAGTGCTTGTTGAGGTTGGATGTCCATTAAAGCGGAGATTTCTGCGTGACTTTTATTCATCGTATACGTTTCAAGTGCACCGCTAATAGCAAAGATAAAAATCAAGATAGCGCCTTCTGTCCAATAGCCAATAAGAGCAGAACCGATAGCTGCAAAGATCATTAACATTTCTACATTAAGTTCTCGGTCCTGAATCGTATCTTTAATTCCTTCTTTTGCTTTAAAAAATCCACCAATGATAAAGGCTAGAACAAAGAAAATGAAAGAGGAAGGTACATCCATTCGATCTAGAATCCATCCAATTAGAATCAGCCCTCCACTACATAATGCGGTAATAAGTTCAATATGAGGAATCATTTTTTTGAAGTGAGAACGAAGTTCCCGCCGTTCCCTTTGCTCGATCAACAAGTATTGTGAGCTCATACTATTTTCCTCCATTTCGTTAACAATTGAAAAGATGGCTGAAAGAGTCATGAAATTGACAACAAGATTGTTACTTGAAGAAATGACATTTACTTTTTCATGTTTTCAATTTTCTTCACCTACTTAATTGATAATAATATTCATCTTCATTTTCCTCCTTATACGACGAATGCTGTCACCACAATGGGTGACAGCATTTATAAGGCTATATTGAAAAAAGTTGCGCTTGGTGAAAAATGTTTGATTTACCTTAATCTTACTATACATCGTATTCATTTAAAAGCAGAATGGTTCTTTTCTTTCTCTTTATCTGCTCGCTTCGGTTTTTACTTGTGTTTTGTTTGATTTTAAAGAAGAGACGGTTATACTCATAAAAATGGAAAACAGTAACAGACTAATTAAATAGAAAAAGCTTGCTCCTTCGAAAAACTCTATCGTTATGCCACCTAGTATCGGTCCGCTTATACTACCTAGACTAAATAGAATTCCACACATAATATTTCCTGCAGGAAGGAGTGATTTTGGCAGTAAGTCTGTCATAAATGTAATTCCTAATGAGAAGGTCGAGCCCACAGCCATCCCAGCTACAAAGAAGGTAATCGTTAATCCTATGACGGACTCATTCAATAAACCCGACACCAAAAAGCAACTCGCTCCAATAACTAAAATAATTTGAAGAATAGGCTGTCGACCATATTTATCACTTAACATCCCTAGAGGGAGTTGAAAAACAATACTTCCTATAGCAAACGCAGGAAGTATGATTGAGATTGCCCCTGTATCTATCCCACTGCGAAGAGCAATAATAGGAAAGTTTCCATTTAAGGAAGCTTCTAAAAAGCCATAGCCAAATGGAGGTAATAGAGCTATCCAAGCATATTTCCAAACTTGTCCAAATCGACCAAGTGTGTTTAGAAAAGAATGTTGCGATGAATTTCCATCATTTTCTGGAAATTCATTCTTTAGGGTGAAAACAAATAGCCATAACACAAGGCTAATAAAGGAAGAGATGATAAACGGAAGAGCTTCGTGAATATCAAGCAATTTTGTTAAACTTGGCCCAGCAGCAAAGCCAAGGCCAAAAGATAATCCGTATAAAGAGATATTTCTTCCTCTCGTCTTTTCCGGTGAAAAGGAGGTAATCCATGTTTGCGTGGCAAAATGAAGCATGTGATCGCCAATTCCAATTAATAAACGTAAAAGGAACCAAAACCAAAAGGATTGCCATACAGGAAACAGTAGTAAACTGACTGCAACAGTGAGTCCACCTACTATAATCATCGGTTTATATCCAACTTTTCGAAGTGGAGCTTCCATTAATGGTGAAGCAAGTAAAACACCAATATATAGGGCGGTAGCATGTAATCCATTTAAGGAAGATGAAATACCGTCTTTTTCAAAAATAACTGCAATAATAGGAAGTAGCATCCCTTGTGAAAATCCCGAAACGGCTACGATTGCAACTAAAATACGAAAGCGATTTTGTAAGCTTTTGTTCATTATTAAATCTCCTATTGAAATAACTTCAGCAAAAAGCTGATTAATGGAGCATCATTGTCCCCACCGATCGTACCGCATTCATGTATATTTGGCAACATAGAGAATTTGATTTACAATTTTAATGATACATACTAAACATGGAAGGAGTGGGGGCATTGAAGTTTCAAATGAAAGAAGGAGGTTTTACCTCAGAGTTACCTTACGGTGAATTACATATATCTGGAGATGAAACGTACGGTTTTCGTCCTTATCAACTACTTGTATCATCAATTGCCGTTTGTAGTGGAGGCGTGCTTCGAAAAATCTTAGAGAAAAAGCGAATGAACATTGACGATATTTCCATTAATACGAAGGTAAAGAGGAATGAACAACAAGCGAATAGGGTAGAAATGATACACCTTCACTTCGTGATTAAAGGAAAAGGGATTGAAGAAAAAAAGATTGAAAAAGCGATGGAGTTAACAAAAAAACATTGTTCGATGGTTCAGTCTGTTAAAGGTAGCATTGAAGTAGAAGAGACGTTTTCCATAATAGAGATAGACTAACAAACGTTAGTCTATCTTAAAAAAGCTATGTTTTCTATGATCTAGTAGACCAATCTGAAATCGATTAATCGATCAAAAGTTCAATTGGACCTTCTCCTGTCTTTTCATAAAAGAGATAAGAAGATGGAACCAACTTTAGTAATAAATATTCAGGATCATCAGGACTATCAATCCAGTGTTTCAAACACTCATTCCAAATCTTTTCTTTCAGTGTCTGTGAATGTTCAATTTCTGCCTTGGCCGCTACTTCGATGTAAGGTTTACTTAATTCATCACCTGGAAAGCCTAAAAGAATGTGAACATATGGTTGAGTTAGTATATTCTCTACTTTATGTGAATGCTCATTGGTCGCTGTATAAAGTATTAGTTCTTCATGATGAAACATCATGTAACGGGTAAATGGCTTTTTATCCACAATAGTTGCTAAAGTGCCAATTTTATTTGTATCTAAGAACGATACTATTTTTTGTTTAATATTCTCTGACAATGACTTACCTCCTTTTGTTTATTCACTATTACTTTGTGTACTTTTGGATAAAAATAAACAGTAATCTGTTCGAAAGAGAGGAAATAAGATGGGAAAAGTATTTGGGATAGTCGTATTAATGGGTGTTCCTCTATCCATCATTGGCTCCTTGCTTCATTGGTCTTATGTGCTTATGTTTATCATCTATTGCATCACCATTGTTGGGTTAGCCAGCTATATGGGGAGAGCAACTGAAAGTTTAGCCATTGTAGCGGGACCGAGAATTGGAGGGTTACTTAATGCGACATTTGGAAACGCTGTTGAACTGATCATTTCCATTTTTGCTTTAAAGGCAGGATTAATTGGAGTTGTACTTGCTTCCTTAACGGGTTCTGTACTTGGAAATTTACTATTAGTTGCAGGGCTAAGCTTTTTTGTAGGAGGGCTGAAATATAAACAGCAAACCTTTAATGTGTTTGATGCACGACATAATTCAGGTCTATTAATATTTGCGGTAGTGGTGGCATTTGTTATTCCAGAAGTATTTGCCAATACATTAAGTGAAGAAAAAACGATGACGTTAAGTATTGGGATATCCATAATATTAATTGCGCTTTATTTAGCGGCACTCTTTTTTAAATTAGTAACTCATAGGGGAGTTTATCAGCATACCGAGAACGAAGGGGATGCTCATCATGAAGAAGAGCCTGAATGGAGTAGGGGAAAAGCCTTACTCATTTTAGCTTTGGCAACAGCGGCAGTAGCATATGTGTCAGAAAATCTCGTTCACACATTTGAATCTGTAGGAGAAAGCTTCGGTTGGACAGAGCTATTTATTGGGGTCATTATTGTAGCCATTGTAGGGAATGCTGCTGAGCATGCTTCAGCGATTGTGATGGCCTATAAAAATAAAATGGATATTGCCGTTGAGATTGCTGTTGGATCAACCCTACAAATTGCGATGTTTGTTGCCCCTGTTCTTGTCATTATTTCACTATTTTATGAACAATCAATGGCGCTTGTATTTACGCTCCCTGAATTAATATCGATGGTAACAGCGGTGTTTTTAACCATCGCCATATCCAATGATGGAGAAACAAATTGGTTTGAAGGGCTCACTTTATTAGCAGCCTATCTAATCATGGGAATTGGCTTTTATCTATTGTAATAAAATACCTTGGTTTATGTGGTATACATAATCCGAGGTATTTTTTAGTTTGTATAGGAATGGTTTTTTCTGTGAAAAGAATTGTTAAGCCATTTAAGAGGATGTTTTTATTTTTGGATAATGTGAGAACGACAGGAAAAGCTATAAGCAAATGATTAATCTTTAGACATTGAAAGGAGTTTAATGAATGAAGATAAAATGGATTGTCATGATGATGCTTTTAAGCTTTTTAACATTCCAGTCCACAGCAGATGCTGCAAAAGCCAAGCAGGAGGGTAAACCAAAAGTTCCTTCATCTGTATTAAATATAGGAAAAGAAAATACGTATCCTAATCCTACGCAGGACCTTCCGTACTTGCAGCCCAGTGATTTAACTCAAGAATTAATTGAAACATCCGAAGTGGAAATCGAAAACCCAAATCTTATCCGTATGCTAAATGAATCGACAATGAACAAAACCCCCTTTTCCATTGGGCTTAGGGCGACCATTTACTTAGGTGAGTGGCCGTTAAATTACGAATCAAGTGAAACAGCGACGAACTGGGAATATCAAAGGGTGAATACAAACTTTTATGATAATCGTGGTGGAAAAGGCAATTATCAAATTCACTACGTACAAGAATCGCAAAAAGTAATTAAAGGAGGCCTAACAGCAAAGGTTTCCAAAGCAGATGATGTAAAAAAAATGATGCTGTTATCAGCGATGGAAAAAACCGCCCTTCCTCTCTCATTTCAAACGATTGTTGGAGCTGGAACGAAAAAAGATCAAGTTTATCATATTCCCTCCAAAAGACTAGGTTACTTATATAGCTATGCACCCGCTGTAAACGAAAAAGGTAAAGTAACCTACGGGGAAGTGTACCTCATGATGAAAGGGACAAAAAAAATGATTGTTGTAAAAAATATAACGTCCCAAGGTATAGGGGCATGGATACCAGTACAAGATCATCTATCCTTTGGTTTTCTTACTTCTGAGCAACCGAGATAGCACTAAGTTTCACTATAGTTGAAAATGGGGAGATGTGAAATTCACCCGAATCTCATGTCTCCCCGTTTTCTGTGCAGTTGTTCACAGCCCTGTGCATAGTTGTGTAACCTTCCTTCACCGATTTGCTCACAATCGTCGTGTTTGTTATTTAGATTAAATGGAACTTTTGTAAGATTATATTATTGGCTTTTGTTATTTAAAATCGTTAGTAATGAACCATATAATTAGTAAACACAATTGAAAGTGGGTAAGGAGAAAAAGATTGTATAGGCTCTCATTCTTAATGGTGAGTGCCTTTTTTATAGGTGTTAGGATGTTATAGTTAAATCAATAATTGATTTCCTGTGTGAAGTACTAATATCTCTATAGTCAGACTATGACTAAAACTTGAAACGAAACAACCAAAAAAATGTTACAATATTTGAAATCTAAATAATGATAGAAATGGGAATTTTCCCTTGAAAGGAAAGGGTCTTATGACTGAATTTAATTCAAAGAAGATAAAGGTTGATAATAACGCTGATTCTAAAGAACCTAACTTACCAGCTTTTTTATCAAAGCCAGATAATGCACCCGCATATTATGGTTTTCCATTAGTTAAGGAAACAGAAACAGATGGTTTTATATATGGTGAAATTACTGATTATATGGATTTTGATCAAGAAGAAGGATGTACATATGGAGATGGCTATGTTCAAGCACCAGATGGAAGTAGGGCAGGTTTGATTTGGGAAGTAGACGAAAAGCCTTATCTATCTGTATCTATTCAACCAGAAGAAGTAAGGTGGGGAGTTTATAATGTGGGGTTTGCTAAACCTATTCAATCAATTGATGATTTGATTTACAATTTTAGAAAGGTATTACCATTAATTAAAGAAGCTTATCAAAAGGCACACAGCAAATAAGGATGATATTGTTTTTGCAAAAAAAGGTAGAACGTATGAAATCAAGAAGTGTGATAGATAACGCTGAAAAATTATTAGCAAAGTTTATAACATTATCAGAGGGAATTATCAATTCGAATGGTATTTCAGAAGTAAAACACTTTTTTGAGCATGGTGAACATGAGGTGGCATTTGAGGGCTTGGTTATAGAATTAAGTGAAAATGGTTTAGACCCAAGAAATTTCAATTATTCTGATTGGAAAAACCTAGCGTTAGAATATGGATTAGATAAGGAGTCTGTCTTTAAAGCAGATTTTTGGAGTAGATTCAAACATTGGGGTAAAGCATACCAAGAGTAATGAAGGATATTTTTATTTTGTGGTCATAGAACTAGTAGAGTAAGTGTTCTTTCTTGTACCTTGCTCACTAATGCATGAGGGTTATCTTCTATATCACTAACAACATCATCGATACATCATTTAATCCAACTATCTATTCTCTCTCCTAAAAATAGGCGTCATCCAAACTTGAAATCTTTCAATGTAAATAGAATGAATATTCTACCTATGTTAAAAATATATTCCACTTTCAAATGAATTTCTTACTAATAGCGTATATAATAGTATAAAAGTTTGTCGCTTTTCGTTCATAAATTAGGATTTTTGAATGAAGCGTGTTGATGTGCTCTTTCGAATTCCATTTTAAAAGAGAGACGGAAAGACAATCTGCAAAGCTATATGTATATGAAAAGAGATTATTGTGAAATGACTTCAAGACTCATCCGATTGTGGCTAGAATGGGAGCAGTATCCTTGATAAACATGTTCTGAGAAGCGGCATAAGAGCTGTAACAAACCCTATATTAGAAGGGTGTCTATATAGTAAAGAAAAAGGAGATATCATTCCTGTGCAGAAATTTATTGTTTTTCTCCTCAGTTTCGTTTGTTGCGTGTTATTATATTTTACAATAATTTCCGTGGGGACCGTTTTTCGTACAGATTGGCAATTACCCCAATCCAAGAGTAATGAAGAGAGTGAGTACCATTTAGTGCTTATTACTCAAGAACTAGATACCCCTTTTTGGAGCCAGGTAGGAGTAGGTGCTAAGACTCAGGCGGAAAAGGAAGATGCTAGTTTAGAGGTGTGGGGAAGCTATGGGAAGAACCAAGAAGACTTTTTGAAGAAAATGGAGATTGCGATCTATTCACAAATAGATGGGATCATTGTTCAAGGGTTGGATACAGAGGAATTTACAGATCTAATCAGAGAGAAGGCATCGTCTTACGGGATACCGGTGATTACAGTAGCAAATGACATTCCGAAAGATGCTAGCTTAAGAAGGACGTATGTCGGTTCTAATCAGTATTTAGCTGGACAAATGGTAGCTCAGCAACTGGTTTCTGACATGGGTGAATCAGGGGAAGTCGTTCTAATGTACAATAGTGAAAAAGAGTACTACCAAGAACAACGGTTGAATGGAATGAAAGAGGTATTAAAGGATTACCCCACTATTCAAACGATTGAAGTTGGGACAGTTGATAAAAGGGAAGGGATTATTTCCACAACAAGAGCGTTGTTGAATGAAAAGCCCAATTTGGATGCTTTCATTGCAGTCGACGCAAACATTACAGGGGACATGATTCAAGAACTGGAAAGTCGGTCACAGATTGAGCCATACTACCTTTATTCATTTGACGACAATCCTGAATCGTTATCACTGTTAAAGCAAGGGAAGCTTGACGGTATCTTGGAGCAATCTCCTAGTGAAATGGGAAAAGTGAGCGTGACGCTTATGATGAGTTGGCTTAGAAATGAGACGGTTCCACTAGATTGGGAAGGGTATTTGACTGATATTCGTATGGTAAAGGTGACGGATATGAAATGACGAGCTTACATAAGAAAATTTGGCTTCTAGCCATGGTTGTCCTCTTTATTATGGTGGCAATATGGACTTCGCTTACTTACTATAATTATAGAATGCAAAATCAATATAATGAAATATTGGAACGATATTTGTTGATGAACGAATTGACAAATATGAGTCAACAAATCATTACAGATTTAAACAATTATTTGCTTACTCCGTCACTAGATAATTTAGAGACGCTGACTGTTAGTAAAGAAAATATTTTAAGTACAAAACAGAAAATATCTAACTTTCGAAACGACCAGAATGATTTCGTTCTAACAAATTATGAACATTTAATTGATAGTCTAGTTGATTCAACTAATCGGTCGTTAATGCTACAAACAAAGCAGGATTCGGAAGATTATTTGGAAGCGTTTTCTGAAGCGACACGTATATCGAAGTATATTTCAGAAGTAACCCTAACGTTAATTGATAAAGAACTCAAAACATATGACAATTTCTATAGAGAAACGATTGAACGCTCAGAAGAATTGAGGATGCTTGGAATCTGGATGTTATTACTCATCACAATGCTCCTTCTATTAGCTACTTATTGGTTATCTCAAAGGATAACACAACCAGTCCAAAAGCTTACTCAAGCGGCTATTGAGCTATCAAAAGGTCGTTTCGATTTAAAAGTAGAGGTTGACAGTAATGATGAAATTTCTTTTTTGGCAAAGATGTTTGATCGTATGAGAATTAACATCAATAATTATTTAGTAGAGATTCAACAGAAATCACAACTTGAACATGAGTTGCAAAAGAGTAAGCTTCTATTACAAGAAAGTCAGTTAATCAGCTTACAGAGCCAGATTAACCCTCACTTTCTCTATAATACTCTGAATATTCTTTCGAAGAAGGCCTACTTAGAGGGGTCAGAGGAAACAAGTGATTTATTAGTTAGTGTTTCAGACCTTTTGCGATATAACTTGAATAGACTAGATAAATCAACGACTCTCTTAGAAGAAGTTAACGTTCTGCAGCAATATATCGCCATACAAAAGGCGAGATTCACTGACCGTCTACAATTTTCGATGGACATAGAGAAGGAATATCTAGATGTGCAAATTCCTCGCTTTATTCTGCAACCGATTGTTGAAAACGCTGTCATACATGCTGTTGAACCAGAAGAAGAAGGTGGACAAATTTGGTTTCGGGTTTTGAATAAGGAAAAGTTCATCTTGATTGAAGTAGAGGATCATGGTCCAGGAATGTCTGACGAAAAAATTCAGCAAATACTTGCTGGAAAGAGTAACGATGAAGAAGGTTATTCAACAGGAATTGGAATGAGCAATGTCGTCAACCGTTTACGGCTTTTCTATGGAAAAGGTGATGTTTTGGATGTTGAGAGTGCTATTGGAAAAGGCACGAAGGTAGTACTTAAAATTCCAATAAAAGGGAGGGGTGAGAGGGATAATGAAAGTTTTAATCGTTGATGATGAGGAAATCGAGCGCATTGGGTTAAGTACCATACTAACGAGGAACTTTCCTAATATTGAGGTAAAGCAGTCTAGAAATGCACAGGTAGCTATTGATATGATTGAAACGTTTTTGCCGGATTTAATCTTAATGGATATTAAGATGCCAGGGATGAACGGATTAGATGCAATCAAATTAATCCATTCAAAATTTCCACAAATCAAATTTATCATGATCACCGCTTATGCAAAGTTCGATTATGCACAAACGGCCTTAAAGCTGGGAGTAAAAGATTATTTACTTAAACCAAGTAAGACGAGTGAGATTATCAAGACAGTTGGTGAAGCACTGAAGCAGATTGAAGAAGAACGAGTGTTGCTTGCCACTAGTACTCAACAATATAATGTTTTGAAAAAAGCATTACCAATTGTTGAAGCAGATGTAGTGACGCAGCTGTTATTCGATCATGTACATAATAAGCAAACGGAGGAATTAATCGATCTATTTGACATGAAGATGGGCAAACGAAACTTTGTTATGAGCCTAATCCTTCCGAAAGGTTCTGAACGTTTCTACTCAACCATTAGAGAAAGGATAAGGGAATTAGAATGCGGTTATGTAGGTGCTCTCTATGGACGACAGCTACCTATTATTGTCTTCAGGGATGGTAAGAAAACGTTTCGATCCCAGGTCGTCTCACTTGCTAGAGGTATTCTTACAATCCCTAACCGAGAGGATCGTAAAGGGTGGTTTATTGGAATTGGAAATGTTTATGAATCCGTCGATCAACTACGTCAATCCTATCAAGAATCATTAATCGCGACTAAGGATACGGATCTCCATGTGAACTTTCGTTTTTATTCTGATTCACCACCAATGAGTACCGGAGTCAATGGCCGAAACTTTAAGGAATTGGAGAAGCGATTCTTTGAGCAAATTCGGAATGGACAATGGGAGGAAGTCTCTAAAAATGTGATGGCACTTATACGACGTTTGGAAACGGAAGGAAGAGATCTTTTACAATCCCAGCAACGAGTGTTAGAACTATTATGGATCGCCTCCAGGGTATTAAATGAATTAGGGGTTGAACATGAATCTCCGCTCTACTCATCCGAAGTGCTTAATTATCGACAGCTTCAATATGAAACCGATCTCTTACTTCAGCGATTATGGGATTCATATGTCAATCATTACAATCAATTAGAGGATGATACAATTCAACAAATCAAGCAGTATATCATTGAAAACTCACATCTAGCAGTTTCACTCGAAAGCATTGCAGAAAAAGTGAGCCTAAGCCCTATCTATATAAGTAAACTATTTAAAGAACAGCTCGGAGTAAACTATATTACTTTTTTAACTGAGTGCCGTATTGAAAAAGCGAAGAAGCTTATGATGGATATGGATAAAAGTTTAAAAGAAATTACGTTTGAAGTAGGCTATCAGGATCCGAATTATTTTAGTAAAGTATTTAAGAAACTTTGTGGTGTCTCCCCAACAGAATACCGTCGATCACTTATGGGAATAAACCGATGAAGAGATACGCTAACTGGAAAAGGGAAATGAATCTCATGAAACGCTTCATATCTAAAGGGATTCTGCTCCTCCTCATCATTTTAATAACGGCATGTGAGCATGATGAAGGGAAGAGAGGATTGGAAGCGGTTGTTGAGGAACAAGCTGCAACCAACGTTTTTATAAGAAATAAGGTGAAAATTGGCTTCTCTATGGATACATTGCTGGAAGAGCGGTGGATTAAGGATAGGGATCTCTTCAAACAGGAAGTGGAAGCTCTCGGTGCAGAAGTTGAAATCGTCACTTCCAACGGAGATGATGCATTGCAAATTTCACAAGCTGAAGCATTAATTAACAAAGGAATCGATCTGCTTGTCATCGTTCCTCATAACGCAGAATCGACTGCTATTATAGTCAAGAAGGCTCATTCTGCAGGCGTTAAAGTGTTATCCTATGACCGTCTTGTAAAAAATGCTGATATTGATATGTATGTATCTTACGATAATGAACAGGTGGGAAGACTTCAAGCTGAAGCCATAACCGCTTTAGTTCCAAAGGGAAAATATGTGTATATTGGAGGAGCTGAAACCGATCATAATGCTTATTTAGCAAAAAAAGGTGTATTCGAAGTGCTTCAGCCGTATATTGACAGCGGAGATATTACGATTGTATATGATCAATGGACGAAGGACTGGTTACCAGAAAATGCTTATGCCAATATGAAAGAGGCTCTACTAGCCAATCAAAATGATGTTGATGCTGTGATTGCAGCAAATGATGCAACAGCTGGGGCCAGTATTTCTGCCCTTTTTGAGCATGGGCTCACGGGTCGTGTTCCAGTTGCTGGGCAGGATGCCGACCTTGCAGCAGTCCAGCGAATTGTTAACGGTACACAAGCGATGACCGTGTATAAGCCTATCAGGTCGTTAGCAGAGGAAGCGGCCAAGCTTGCTGTTAACCTTGCGCGTGGTGAGAAGATCGATGCGGAAAGGTTTGTTCATAACGGGAAAATCGAAGTGCCGTCAGTGCTACTGTCGCCAATTGATGTGTATGTAGAAAATATAGATGAAACCATTATAGGAGACGGGTTTCATACGAAGGAAGAAATCTATAAGTCTTTTTCAAACTAGTTCTTACTATGTTGAAAACCGCCAAGGTCATTGGCGGTTTTTTATGATACATAAGTGAAAGATCAAGAAGTGAATGAATAATCAGGAAATTTTCAATCGAAATGCGTAATAAGTCCTGCTTTATATTAAAAAAGTACAGATAAAATTAAAATAGTACCAAAAGTAAACGCTTTCACAAACTGAAGTCAGTGATATATTTAAGTTGTTATTAAACTAGTAAAAAATGAAAGGGGTTACACAATGAAAAAGAAATTGAAATTTATTCCTGTTTTACTTATCGTAATGTTACTTGTTCTTAGTGGTTGTGGCAGTAATACGTCTGGTGGAGGAGGAGATGTTAGTATAGGTATCGTTCTCCCTACAAAAGATGAGCCAAGATGGGTACAAGATCAGCAACGCTTTAAAGATGCGTTAAAAGATTCCGATTATACAACTGAAATTCTATTCAGTCAAGGTTCTTCTGCTAAGGAAAAAGAAAATGTTGAAACGTTACTTAACAAAGGAATTGATGTCTTAATTATTGCTCCCCAAGATGGTGCAGCAGCGGGGGCAGCAGTTGACGCGGCAAAAGATGAAGGAGTAACGGTTATTTCTTACGATCGTCTAATTACTGATACAGATGCAGTCGACTATTATGTAACGTTCGATAGCATTGCTGTAGGTGCAGCTCAAGGGCAATATTTGATTGACAATGCAGAAGGTACGAATATCCCGCTTTATCTGTATGCAGGAGCATCTTCAGATAATAATGCCTTCTTATTCTTTGAAGGAGCATGGAATGTTCTTCAACCTAAAATTGCAGATGGAACATTTGTCATTGCCAATTCTAGTGAAGCAGAGGCTTTAAAAGATAAAGCAGAGTTAACGCGTGATGAAATGGGTAAAATTCTTGGTCAGGTAACAACAAACTGGGATGCAAATGAAGCGAAAAACAAAGCTCAAACACATTTAACAGCTGCAAAGGGAGATATGAAGGGAAATGTAGCAATACTTGCTCCTAACGATGGAACTGCTCGTTCAATCGCTGATGTATTCGCAGCTGACCCTGAGGTTTCAGGCTACACGATTACTGGTCAAGACGCAGAAATAGCTTCTATTAAATATATCGTTGATGGAAAACAATCGATGACAGTTTTTAAAGATGTTCGTACGCTTGTGAAAGATGCGATGGGAATGGCAGTAGATGTTCTTGATGAAAAAACACCTGAAACAACGGGTACGTATGACAACGGAGCCATTAAAGTCGATGCAAAACAAACGGATGTCATTGTTGTAGACGAAGATAATGTACAGAGTGAACTGATCGATTCTGGTTATTACGAAGAGGACGATATCTCTGGTCAATAATATTTAACGGTCACTAAAAAGCGTAATAGTACAGAAATAGTGATGGACACGTCTATCACTATTTCTAATTGTAACAGTTTTAGGAAGGAGGTTAATCATGAGCGAAAATATACTAGAGATGAGATGCATCACGAAGGAATTTCCCGGGGTGAAGGCGCTCAGTGATGTGAATTTTAAAGTTGGAAAGGGAGAAATTCACTGTTTGATTGGTGAAAATGGAGCAGGTAAGTCGACGCTAATGAAAGTACTTAGTGGTGTGTATCCATATGGTCAATATAATGGAGACATTATTTTTGATGGAACGATCCAGAAATTTAACAAAATAAGCGATAGTGTAGCGACAGGTATCGCTATCATTTATCAAGAACTTGCTTTATTTCCTGACCTTTCCGTCTATGAAAATATTTTTATTGGTAATGAAATTAAGAGTGGAGGCATTTTAGACTGGAATGAAACAGTTGTATCGTCTAAGACAATGCTAGAAAAAGTTAATCTGAAAGTAAATCCTGAAACATTAATTAAGGATTTAGGCGTAGGAAAGCAACAGTTAGTTGAAATTGCAAAAGCGCTCAGTAAAGAAGTACGGTTGCTAATACTAGATGAACCAACAGCCGCATTAAATGAAGATGACAGTGAAAATTTACTAAATCTATTAAGAGAACTGAAACAGCAAGGCATTACGTGTATTATGATTTCCCATAAGCTCAAGGAGGTCATCTCAATTGCTGATAAAGCGACGGTACTTAGAGATGGAAAAACCATCTGTACGTTGGATGCTTCTAAAGGGGAAATCAACGAAAATATTATCATTAAAAATATGGTAGGCCGTGAGATAGAAAATATCTATCCGAAGAGAGAAAAGTCCGATTATGGTGATAAAACACTGGAGTTGCAACATTGGTCCGCCTACGATCCGAAGTTAGGTCGCCATGTTGCTAAGGATATTAATCTCCATGTCAAGGCAGGGGAAATCATCGGGATAGCAGGATTAATGGGGTCAGGTCGTACGGAACTTGCTCTTAGTATATTTGGAAACTCCAAGAATTATAAGCTACAAGGAGATTTACTTGTTGACGGTGTACCGACATCATTTAAGCACACGAGTGATGCTATTAAAGCTGGAATTGCCTATGTAACGGAGGATCGTAAGGGAGATGGGCTTTTTCTCTTACAAGATATTAAGCAGAATATATCAGCTGCCAACCTAAAAGGAATATCATCTAATGGATTGATAAACGAAAACGAAGAAATAAAAGTTTCGGAGAGCTATAAAGATTCGTTGGGGATTAAAGCATCTTCTATTCAACAACTTGTTGGAAAGTTAAGTGGTGGAAATCAACAGAAAGTTTCTCTAGGGAAGTGGTTATTTGTAGGTCCAAAGCTACTTATACTAGATGAACCAACGCGTGGAATTGATGTTGGAGCTAAATTTGAAATTTATACTGTTATGAATGAACTTGTGAAACAAGGAATGGCAATTATTATGATTTCATCAGAGCTAGGTGAGGTACTTGGAATGAGTGATCGTATTTATGTCATGGCAGAAGGTGAAATAAAAGGCGAAACGGAAGTGGAAGCAGCAAATCAAGAAACAATTATGCAGCTTGCTACGCAATAGGGGGTTAAAACATTGAGGTTGGTTCAGGAAGCAAAAGAATTAATTAAAGATAATATTCGTGACTATGGAATGTATATTGCGTTAATCGTTATCATGATCACGTTCACAATCCTAACAGACGGATTATTCATGTCTTCTCGTAATATTAGTAATTTACTAGACTCGGCTGGGTATATTGCTGTATTAGCTGTCGGTGTCATGTTAGTTATCGTTATTCGCCACATTGATTTGTCAATTGGATTTTTAGCTGGCTTCCTCGGGGCGATAGCGGCTATTCTTCTTATGAAAGTAGGCATGCCGGTCTATTTAGTTATTCCTATTATTCTTTTTCTGGGAATACTAGCTGGTTTAGGTACAGGTGTACTAGTGGCCAAGGTAGGAATTCCTTCATTTGTTGCAACTCTAGCGGGCTGGCTTATCTATAGAGGTGCAATCCTTTTGGTTACGGAAGAAACAGGAACAATTATTGTTCAAAACGATGCTTTTAACGCTATTGGTAATGGGTATATTCCATCTTTAATGGAAGTAGGCGGGTTGCATCTCCTTTCCCTTCTTCTCGGCGGAGTGGGTATCCTACTTTACATCTATAGTGCTATTTCAAATCGTAGAAATAAGATAAGATATCAATTTGAAGTGGTTTCAAAAGAAATCTTTATCTTACAATTACTTTTCGTTTCAGCTATTATCGCGTACATTACTTGGATCTTAGCAGGGTACAACGGATTTTCTTGGACAGTTGTTATCATGCTGTTGGTTGTTCTTATCTATCATTTCTTTACTAATAAGACTGTACTTGGACGACATATTTATGCAGTTGGAAGTAACCCAGAAGCTGCACACTTAAGCGGAATTAATGTTAATAAGATTACATTTCTGGTATTCGGGTCTATGGGATTACTCTCTGCCCTGTCAGGTATTTTGTTCACTGCACGCCTTCAATCCGCGACGACAACGGCAGGTACTCTGTTTGAGCTAGATGCCATTGCAGCAGCTTACGTTGGAGGAGTCTCAGCAGCAGGTGGAGTAGGTAAAGTAACAGGAGCCATAATAGGAGCGATTGTTATGGCATCATTAACAAACGGAATGAACCTACTAGGTGTCGGAATTGCCCCTCAATACATTATCCGTGGCGGTGTTCTAGCAATAGCTGTAATCTTTGACGTTATGACAAGAAAGCAAAGAGCTTAACCTTGCCAAAAAGAGACGATGATTGGACGGTGTAAAAAAAGAAAGGGGTTATCCAATTGGATAGCCTCTTTTGAACGTGTAAAAAATGTTTATAAAACGAAAACAAAGAGGAGTAGCAATTAGTTATGTTCTTTGGAGCCATTAAACGATATAGCTTCGAAGTAAGTCTAGATAATTGAAATGCCTCCATGTGTATAGCGGCAGAATTTCTGCCGTTTTATTTATTTCTTAGTATTTTGTTTAATTATTTCGGCTTTTGCAAAGTAAAAGCTGTATTATTGTCCTTGTTGTTACTGAGCTATTACTAGAGAGTCAAAATATCGCTAAAATAATAATTAGGTGCTTTACTACTTCTGAATAATTTGTGAATTTCACTGTTTACTTGATCAGTTATAACATTCTTTTTTTATCATTTTTTTATTAAGTTGCTCGCGACTAATGAGGCACCACTTAAAAATAAACTCACTCCTTTGAAGGAATTAACTGTTTTTCATAAGAAATGATAATATATAAAACTATTTATGTTTAAAAAATTCAAATAATATAATTAGGAATAAAATAAGAGGTGAAAACATGTACAGTGAGGTCACAGCAGAAAGAATTCAAATAAAAGAAGAGTTGACAAAAGAAGAGGTAAATGAACTTGTTAATAATAAAGACTTAAAGGTAATTCAATTTTCAGAAGAAGTAGAGAAAAGCACATTTCATCTATTAAATGATATATTATTCGCCAGAAGAAGTGATGTAGTTCTACGAGTGTATGGATTTTACAGCAAAGAATGTGATTTAAGTTTTCTTTCAAAACTTCCTAATGTTACACGTTTTTATGCTGATTGTCTTCAGAATGTTAGAAATTTAGATGCCATTTTAAATTTAAAGAAACTAGTTGAATTAAACTTAGATATATTTAAATTAGATACACTGGAAATATTGTCTAAAGTTCCAGGTTCATTAGAGGTAATAATGTTAGGTCAAACTAAATCGAAAAAACCTGATTTAGCAGTTTTAGAGAGGTTTACCAATTTAAAAAAACTATATATTGAAGGGCATAAAAAAATATAGAGGTTTTAAGTAAATTAACAAAATTAGAAGATGTTACATTAAGGTCAATTACAACTAAAAATTTAGATTTTCTAGTTCCTCTAAAAAATATGTGGTCACTAGATATAAAATTAGGCGGAATTAACAATTTTTCAGCAATTAAGGGAATGAATAATATTAAGTACCTAGAATTGTGGCAAATTAGGGGATTAAGTGATATCTCGTTTATTTCTACCTTAGTAGGTCTTGAGAACCTTTTTCTTCAGTCACTGCCAAATATAGAAGTACTACCTAACTTTACAAATCTAAAAAAGTTAAGAAAAATTGCTTTAGAAAATATGAAGGGTCTAAAAGATATTTCTAGTTTAGAATATGCTCCGTCTTTAATCGAATTTTCACATTGGTCTGCAATGAATATGCAAGTAAAAGATTATATTCCTCTTTTGAAAAACCCATCTTTAAAAAGAGCCGCTGTTGGTTTTGGGAGTAATAAAAGGAATAATCAATTTGAAGAAATTGCAAAGGAATATCATATAGACAGTGAAATTCTCTGGTACAACTTTCCTTATGAATAATAAGGCTTGGAATTCTCTAAGCTCGTTACTTCATTTGTTATAAAAATGTTTATTTGAAATGAAGAAGTATGATGGATAGTGCTGAAGAATTATTGAATCAGTATATAACATTGTCAGAGGAAGTTATTAATTAATTCAGATGGTATTTCAGATATAGAGCACTATTTTGAGCATGGTGAACATTAGAGTGAATTTTTGGCTATAGCTCAAAACAAGTAATATCCTAACCACTACTCCTCTAGATTAAACGAAAATCGTAATTTGTGTTTCATATAATGATAATACAGAAATAAAGTTTGTGTTAAAACAAAAAAAATATATATTATATAATCAAGAAAGGTATAAAAAAGAATAAAGGTGGTGTTGTTTATGCCAATCCCAAAATTAAAAATGAAGAAGATATGGCTAGATGTTGATTTTTTCGAGGTTAACGTAGAGCTAATAGGGAATGATTGTAAAATAAATCTCGATATATATTTAGATAACGAATATTTAGATGAACTTCGAGAAGGCATCATTAATTTTGCTAACCAGCTAGGAAAACATGAATTTACATGGATAACAGGGCATGAAACGGAGAACACTACACACTTTCTATCTTTGAGGTTTTTCCTTGCAGAAAGCAGAGGGGTATTGTCGGGATTGAAGTTAAAGTAGACAATAAGATGAAACCACCATATAACATGCGCTCTAATTTTTACTTACTTACTGAAATAAATCAAATTGATGATTTTGCTAGATAGCTCGAAAGGTTCATAAAAGAAGAGACTGTAGAAATAGAGAGTATTATTTAAGGAGAGGCGTTTTTTCATGTTAGATTACATATCGATAAATGAAAAATCCCCAATTCTAAATCAAGTATCAAATAATTTTAAACCTGGAGCTATTCTTTTTCACCTATATCGAACAGCATTATTGATGTCTATCTTATTAGGGGTATTACTTTTCTTTAATGGCATTTTGTATAACAAAAAAGGAAGAGAAAAACAATAGAATAGACCAAGAGTTTAAAAGAATGAATACGGACTCCTTTTGTATACTAACCAAGTAACATTAAATTTATTGTGTACGAAAGGAGTTTTTGAATTAAGTAAGAGAAAAATAATATCTAATGGTTTATTGAAAGGTGACGTTGATTTATGCAAAAAAGGCTTAAAGTGGAACATCCGTATATTCCACGAGACTTAAAGCAGGCAAATTTTCAAGATATATTTTATGAAGAAGATCCATATTTAGCGAACAGTATTATTACTAATACATCCATTGAAAATGAGAAAATTGATAAATTAGTTCTGTCCAAAGTCATTTTTAAAAACATTAGTCTACTGGGTGCTTCTTTTAGAGGAATTGATATGACTGATGTTGTGTTTGAAAACTGTGATCTTTCAAATAGTGATTTTAGTGAAGGTATTATACATAGAGTCACGTTTAAAGATTGTAAATTCATAGGGTTTAATTTTTCAGGAGCCACTCTAGGGAACGTTACTTTTGAAAATTGCTTTGCTAAGATGAGTGACTTTATAGATGCACGTATGAAACAAGTTATATTTGAAAAGACGATTCTCCAAAGTGCTAACTATTCTGATTGTACATTTTGTAAGGTAAAGTTTGACCAATGTGATATTGATGATGTTAATTTCTCTCAAACCAAACTTAAAGGAATTGATATTAGTACATGTACTTTTGATCGTATTACGGTGGATATGGGAAGTTTAACAGGGTGCATAGTTTCTTCAAATCAAGCAATTAAATTTGCCACACTTCTGGGGTTAAAAGTTAAAGATTAATGTTTACGAAATAGTAGGCTCGTATAACTGATGAAGGTATGTATGAAAAATACTCATCACTATTGGGCAATTCATATCATCCCAAAAGCATAGATACATTGTAAGATCCTAACTTAGATGTAGAAACATTATTTCCAAGTATTTTTATGGTTAATTTA
This sequence comes from Bacillus spongiae, assembly GCF_037120725.1. Taxonomy (NCBI): domain Bacteria; kingdom Bacillati; phylum Bacillota; class Bacilli; order Caryophanales; family Bacillaceae; genus Bacillus; species Bacillus spongiae. Next base: position 47,104 of record NZ_JBBAXC010000014.1, on the reverse strand, counting down.
TTTCAAAGTTATTCTCTCTATTTAAAAAAATAATTTAATGATTTAGTATGGGGTTAGTAATATTTTTCGGAAAATTCAGGAGAATAGGAAGGTAATGATGTGATGGAGAATATAAATAAAAAGGTTGAACAATTTGAAATGTATATGGATTCTATCCAAAAGGAAAAAAATTTCATTGGAACAACGGTGGCTATTACATATGGGAATGAGCTTATCTATGCTAAGGGCTTTGGAAATGCTAGGGTAGAGACGAAACAAAAACTTACGCCAAATACAATTATGAGCATTCAAAGCATCACAAAAAGTTTTGCAGCAGCATCAATTATGTATCTAGTGGAGAGAGGTCTATTAAAATTAGATAGCCCACTTGTAGATTATTTACCTTATTTTCAAACGTCTAATAAAACAGAAAGTGATAATATCACAGTACGACAGCTTCTCTCTCATACCGCTGGTCTTCCTGGAGATCTTGCTATGGCGAATCTTATCTCTCCAAATAGGAAAGAAGTATTAGGTTTTACGGAATGGCAAGAAGAAGTAGGAATTACGGATGAAGAAATAGAACAAATAAACTCTCTCGAAGATATCACTAGACATTTTAAACACGTCGACCTAGCCTACGTGCCTGGTGACCGATGGATGTACTGTACAGATGCATATGCCATTGTTGGTGATTTATTTGAAAAAGTGAGTGGAGAAACTTGGAGTGAACATATACAACAAAATTTATTTAACAATTTAGAAATGACTAGGTCCACACTAGATCCAGAAATAGCTAAAGGAGACTTGGATAGTAGTCGCTATTACATAGAGAACGAACAAACAGCGTTCCCAACAAATCCTATTGCTGCCCCTATAGGGTTTATCTACTCTTCAGCCATTGATATGGCAAAATATTTAGCTGCAAGTATGGGAGAGAAAGAAGGTTCTTTTTTAAGCATCGATAGTTTAAAAGAAATGCAAAAACCTTTTCCGAATGTTGAAGTAACACTTCCATTTAACGACGTTACTGATAATGGATATGGACTAGGATGGGGTTCATGTCAATATAAAGGGCTTACTTTAATTGAACATGGAGGAGGCTATACAGGAGTTAGGACTTGGGTTTCGATGGTTCCTAATGAAAAAGTGGGAATCGTGGTATTATCCAATTATCAAGAATCTAACGCAAGAGAAATCGCGATGAGAGGGATCGATATATTTTTAGATTTATTATAATGTGAAATATAAGTGTGGAATAATCAATGGTAGAAAGTATTACCAAATTTTTCGTAAAAAATCATATATACCATTATGTTAGAAGAAGCCATTTTGATCACTTTTTTCAAAATGGCTTCTTTCTATTTAGGCCTACAGGACGTAGGTCATGAAGGTGTTGTGACAGGGCGTCGCGAATCTAGCCTTCGTTCCTTAATGTCCTCAAGTTTATACGTGGCTATACGGGCTGTTACGCTTAGGCCTACAGGAAGTAGGTCATGAAGGCGTTGTGACAGGACGTCACGCACTTAGCCTTCGTTCCTTAATGATGTCTAGCTCCACAGCCCAACGACTAGTAAACTTGTCCTCTCCTCCTTACGATAAGTCAACATCGATTCGCTTGCGCTTATCGTGTTTCCTATATCTCATATGGAGAGGAGCAAGTTTATACGTCGCTGAACGGGCTGTTCCGCTTAGGCCTACAGGACGTCACGCACTTAGCCTTCGTTCCTTAATGATGTCTAGCTCCACAGCCCAACGACTAGTAAACTTGTTCTCTCCTCCTTACGATAAGTCAACATCGATTCGCTTGCGCTTATCGTGTTTCCTATATCTCATACGGAGCGCCTCAAGTTTATACGTCGCTGAACGGGCTGTTCCGCTTTTCTTATATCATCGTTCTTTTTTTGGTGAAGTCTTCGTTTGGATAGTACATGTTTTTTACGAGGACGTTCGGACCTAGACATTTTACGCTTGGGCAATGGCAGTTTAATTCTTTCGCTAGCTTTGTTTCCATCCATTTATTGTATACGTCAGGGAAGGAATCTTGCTTAATGTTTCCGAGAGGTGGCGTGTCACCAAAGTCGGTTACAATAATATCTCCTGTAAAGATGTTGACATTCAGTCGAGATCTTCCGTCTGGGTCATTACGGACGGTTACGTTTTTACTTTGATATAGGCGTTTCAATAATGTTTGATCTGCCTCATTTGAGCTACATGCATAAAATGGAAGCGTTCCGAAAAGCATCCATATATCTTCATTTCGAAAATCTAACAAATGGTGAATGGCATCTCTTGTTTTCTGGAGTGACAATGTTTCTAAAGAAGAAGCAAAATCACTTGGGTACATTGGGTGGATTTCATGACGTTGACATAGCATTTCTTCCGTAATTTGTTTATGAATATGCTCAATATGAGGAAGAGTTCGCTTGTTTAACATCGTTTCAGCAGACACGGTTACACCTTCTTTGACGAGTGCACGACTGTTGGCAATCATACGGTCAAATAGTTTTGTACGCTGTTCTCGTGTTGGCTTTCGTTCCATCATTGCGAATCCACCATCAACAAAGTCATCAATCGTGCCCCAATTATGTGAAATATGTAATACATCTAAGTAGGGAGCGATTTGTAAATACCGGTCTAACTCAAGGGTTAAGTTGGAGTTCATTTGTGTTCGAATCCCACGTTCATGGGCATACTTCAATAGAGGAAGTACATAATTTTGTACAGATTTTTTTGAGAGCATTGGCTCTCCACCTGTAATACTTATCGAACGTAAGTGTGGAATATCATCTAAACGTTTTGTAAGTAAAGAGAGTGGCAGTGCTTCCGGGTCTTTAGGAGTCAGTGTATATCCTACAGCACAATGCTCACAGCGCATATTACAAAGGGTCGTTGTCGTAAATTCAACATTAGAGAGTGTAAGCTTTCCAAACTCTTGAACATCTAAATAAGCCTCCCATGGATCTGTTTGTGGGGTTATGGCTGGTTTAAGTATAGTGGTCATAATCGTTTCTCCTTTTAATCACATATGTTCCCCATTATTGAAAACTCTTGGTTGCTTGTCAACTGAATCATTATTGTATACCATATTAAACAGAAGGAAAGGAGCGATTTACTTTGGGTAATAAAACACCTAATCAAGACTCACAGCTAGATTATTTAAAAACACGATTAAATATATTTGTAGAAGTACTAGATACTATTGATCCTGAAAGCGCTGAGCTTGATGATATAGATCGATTGATTGAAATAATCGATGAAATGGAAGATAAGTGTAACCAATTAAAGCAGGATAATGAATAGTAGCTTGTTTTCTTTGAGTTATTAAAAGCTTATTTGGCACAGAAAAGACGTCGTTTTTATTTATGGGAATGAGATATGCCTAAAGCTTAAGATACAAAATTCTTGGTAGGAAAAACTCTGTTTGGCAATGACAATGTTGCTAACAGGGTTTTTTGTTGTTTTACACATAGTCTTATGTGGCTATAAGATAAAACAGCATCAAACAGATGTGAACTTGTATACAATTTATATATAGTTAAATTGACGTTTATCATGTGCATTGGGATAAAAAAATATTTTATCTGAAATCGGTTACAAAACGAGGCTTTAAACGACACAATGAACAGAGTATAATGATAGGGGAATATTGTGAAAGTTTCTTTTAAATAGAAAGCACAATTGAGAGGGGAAGGATTAAGGATGAATCTTGAGCAGTTACAAAAAAGTATGTATGAATTAATCGTCGAAACTTCAACAAATCTTCCAAAGGATGTGCGCCGCGCAATTAAAATCGCGAAGGAACAAGAAAGTGCTGGCACACGCTCTGCAATGAGTTTAGCGACGATTTCAAATAATATCACGATGGCAGACGAAAATGTATCTCCAATATGTCAAGATACGGGTCTACCAACCTTTAAAATAAAAGTTCCAGTTGGTGTGAATCAACTTGAGATAAAAGAAGTAATCCATCAAGCCATGGTCCAAGCTACGAAGGATGGAAAGCTGCGTCCGAATTCTGTCGATTCGCTAACAGGTAGCAATAGTGGGGACAACCTTGGGCTAGGTACACCTGTTACTAAATTTGAACAATGGGAAAAAGAATATATTGATGCTCGCCTTATATTAAAAGGCGGTGGATGTGAGAATAAAAACATTCAATATAGCCTACCTTGTGAGCTTGAAGGCTTAGGTCGTGCTGGACGTGATTTAGACGGTATTCGAAAGTGCATTATGCATTCTGTGTACCAAGCACAAGGGCAAGGGTGTTCAGCTGGCTTTATTGGAGTAGGAATTGGTGGCGATCGATCCTCTGGTTATGACTTAGCTAAAGAGCAGCTTTTCCGTTCAGTTGATGATACTAACCCAGTGGCCGAATTACAGCAATTAGAAGAGTATGTCATGGGACATGCGAATGAATTAGGAATTGGGACGATGGGTTTTGGTGGAGAAACAACCTTATTAGGTTGTAAAGTTGGTGTGATGAACCGTATTCCGGCGAGCTTCTTTGTATCAGTCGCTTATAATTGCTGGGCATTTAGAAGGCTTGGCGTGAAGATTGATCCTAAACGAGGGGAAATTCAAGAGTGGCTCTATCAGGAAGGGGAATTGGTTAACCTTCAAGAGAAAGTAGAAAAAGAAACGGCGGCTACAAAGGAAGAAAGCTCTGTAGTGACGTTAGAAGCTCCAATAACAGAAGAAAAAATTCGTCAACTAAAAGTGGGAGACGTTGTTCGAATCAATGGAATGATGTACACAGGTCGAGATGCGATCCATAAGCATTTGTCAGATCATGAGGCACCTATTGATTTAAATGGACAAATCATCTATCATTGCGGACCAGTAATGCTGAAGGATGAAGAAGGAAAATGGCATGTAAAAGCGGCTGGACCAACGACGTCTATTCGTGAAGAACCTTATCAAGGCGATATTATGAAAAAGTTCGGTATTCGTGCAGTGATTGGAAAAGGTGGCATGGGTCCGAAAACGCTAGAAGCTTTAAATGAACACGGTGGAGTTTACCTGAATGCTATCGGAGGAGCGGCTCAGTATTATGCTGACTGTATTAAAGAGGTAAAAGGTGTCGACTTAATGGAATTTGGTATTCCAGAAGCAATGTGGCATTTACAAGTTGAAGGCTTTACAGCTGTTGTCACAATGGATTCTCATGGAAATAGTTTACACAAAGACATTGATCAATCGTCACTAGAAAAATTAGCTAACTTTGCAGAACGTGTTTTTTAGTTAACAGTCTTACTTAAACGACAAGAGTGAGCTTCTACATTGTAGCAGCTCACTCTTTTTTCACCTAATTTCGGATGACAGTTCAGGAACTTCCTTATAATAAGGGAGTTCTTTTTTATAGGAATCCTTTTGTTCGGTAGACGTTTTTTTGACCTACTAGATAAGAATTGTTTTATATAAAAGAAATAACTGGAAGCTTTTAACTAGCATGTTTCTCTATTGGTAACAAAACTTAATTATATAGTCCATATAGAAGGAAGGAAAAACATGAAAAGAATATTATCTGGTTTATTAGTCGTCCTTTTCTTTATTCAATATAGCGTTCCAGCTCATGCATCCAACACCCAGCTTCATTGGGGGTTTAAAAAAGCAAAGAATGAACAACCGCCGGAAGAAGAAGAGTATGAAGAGCTTCTTGAGGAATATGATGCCTTTTACAAAGGGCCAGCTGATAAAAAAATAGTTTACTTAACGTTTGATAATGGATATGAAAATGGCTACACAGACCAAATATTAGATGTTTTAAAAAAAGAAAACGTACCAGCCACCTTTTTTGTAACAGGTCACTATTTAGAAACGGCTCCAGAACTTGTGAAACGAATGGTAAAAGAAGGGCATATTGTTGGAAACCACTCTTGGTATCATTCAGATTTTAGTAGTATTTCTGATGATAAAATAAGAAAAGAGTTGAGGATGGTTAAAGAAAAAACGGCTAAATTAACGGGGCAAAAAAATATGATTTATCTGCGCCCTCCAAGAGGTATATTTAATGAACGAACATTAAAGGTGGCGAAAGAAGAGGGGTATGTGCATGTTTTTTGGTCTTTAGCCTTTATCGATTGGCATACGAATCGGCAAAGGGGATGGAAATACGCCTATGACAATATTATGAGACAGGTTCATCCAGGTGCGGTGATTTTACTTCATACCGTGTCGAAAGATAATGCGGGTGCATTAGAGAAAGCGATTCAAGGTATAAAGAAAAAAGGATACGAATTCAAAAGTCTTGATCATTATATGATTACGGTTGAACACAGAAGTCCATTATCAATAGAGTGATAAAAGTTGGCAAATTGCCAACTTTTTCTGTCAAATAAAATAATTATTTTAGTACGTAGGGTACAAGGTAGAGTATTTTACTCGATGCCCATGGTATAATACGAGCAACATGGTGATTGTAAAGCGTTTTGTTTAAATCGTACAAGGGGAATAGGTTTAAATACTTTTAGTGCACTATACCTTGACTACAGAATTTGATTTCAAGAATAACTGAAATAATTTTTGTAAAACACAGTCTCTACTGTGTTAGAATTTAATTTTTACAGCTCTTGTAAGAATGGATAATGAACCAGAATCATATCGTTTTGTTTTACATTCAATGGAACGGTTTGTCCTACCTTCACCGCAAAAGGTCCATTTTAATTCATGAAAGATAGTGCTTGAAAGGTAAAGGCAAAAGGCTAGAATATCAACCTTCTGGAAATTGAATATGGGGATTCAAGCATGATAACCTCTTGTTTGATAACAAACCATTGAGGAATTATTTTAGAATAGAAGCTCTTTTTAAAATATTGAGAAGTATAGAAATTGGAAGTGAGAAAAGTGAAACAACAAACAAAGAGTAATATTGCCATTAAAAAAGGACAGGAATTTCCCTTAACGATAAAACGTTTAGGGATAAATGGAGAAGGAGTAGGCTATTTTAAAAAGCAAGTCGTTTTTGTTCCTGGGGCTCTTCCTGGAGAGGAAGTGGTCGTAAAGGCGATGGATATTAAAAATAAATTTGCACAAGGAAAAATAGTAAAACTACGAAAGAAATCACCTCACCGTACGACACCTCCTTGTCCAGTGTATTTTCAATGTGGTGGGTGTCAGCTACAACATTTAGCCTATGAGCAGCAGCTAGTTGAAAAACGTGATATCGTGGTACAAGCGTTAGAGCGTCATACGAAATTTCATCTAAATACATTGGATATCCGTCCAACAATGGGGATGGAGCATCCATGGCATTATCGAAATAAAAGTCAATTTCAAGTGGGAGTGAAGCAGGGAAAAGTTATTGCAGGACTTTATAGTTTAAATTCCCATAAGTTAATAGATATCCCAGAATGCATCGTTCAACATCCTCATGCGAATAAAGTCGTGAATGTTGTGAAACAAGTTTTAGCTGATTTCAACGTCCCAATCTACCAAGAAAAAGGGAGAAAAGGGATTGTCAAAACAATTGTCACACGAGTTGGCATTCAATCGGGTGAAATTCAAGTGGTTCTCGTAACCGCCAAAAAAGAACTCCCGAGGAAAGATGTAATCGCATCGGAAATTCAAAAAAGAATGCCGCAAGTTGTATCAGTTATGCAAAACATCCATCCGAAATCCTCTTCTCTGATATTTGGAAAGGAAACAATTCGTTTAACTGGTAAGGAAGTGATTGAAGAACAGCTTGCTGATTTTACATATGAATTATCTGCTCGTGCTTTCTTTCAGCTAAACCCAGAGCAAACGGTCAAATTATACAATGAAACAAAGAAGGCTACGGCTCTCACTGGAAAAGAGAAGCTCGTTGACGCGTATTGTGGAGTTGGTACGATAGGATTATGGCTTGCCGATGGTGCAGCAGAGATTCGTGGAATGGATGTCGTACGAGAGGGAATTGAGGATGCAAAGAAAAATGCGAAAAAATTCGGTGTAGAAAACGCTATTTACAAAGTGGGGACGGCTGAAGAGTGGTTACCATGCTGGAAAAAGGAAGGGTGGAGACCAGATGTAGTTGTGGTAGACCCACCTCGAACAGGGTGTGACGATAAGTTTCTCTCAACCGTTCTTACAGTAAAGCCGAAAACAATGGTCTATGTTTCCTGTAACCCTTCTACTTTAGCTCGTGACCTAAAAGTATTAAGTTCAAAATATACGATAGAATACATTCAACCTGTTGATATGTTTCCTCAAACGGCACATGTGGAGTCTGTGACGAGATTAGTATTAAAGGGAAATAAACAGTGAGAATTTCCCGAACATAGAATGTAATCATCTATGAAAGTGTAGCGATAGCGTCCTAAGACTCTATCGCTACATTTCTGTTCGATTGGATTAATATTTGTAATTTTTTAATCATTCTATTATTTAATTAAAAAATTTTAAAGTGTATATTTAAATCTTAGGCAAGGCTAAGCCCAAAAATGAAATTAGCTTAGAAGCCCTAACTATAAAGAAGGTAAAAATAGGAGATGGTGAAAATGGAAGTGAATTTTGACTTTACATTTAATTTAATAGCAGCATTAGGATTCATTTTATCATGGTGTGTCATTGTATTTTTTTCATATCTAATTTATAAGAGACAAACTGAAAAACCTAAAGTATGGAAGATTATTATTGTTATATGTGTAGGGCTTTTCTCTTTTACCATCAATTTTAATCTCATGGGAAATATATTGAAGCTATCTATTTTGCCTCTTGGTGTATGGCTCATGTATTTAGTTCTTAAAAGAAGGAATGGAAAATGGCAGAAATACCGAGCGTTTGCTTGGTTAGGATTTTTCGCAAATTATCTTTTCTTGGTAACAACATTAATAGAAGGGCCGGTCCATCAGGCTGTATATCCAAAAAGTGAACCGACAACCTATATTGCAAATGTAGGGAATGCGTCTATTATTAATACTCACCTATCAGCAAATGAACGTAGTCTAATTAAAGAAAGTTTATCTAATGAAATCAATTCAATGAGACAAGAGGAGATTTACAGTGATGTGTGGTATGAAGAGACCTTTATAAATACTGAACCTAAGGAACGATTTCCCTATCAGCTAGTTGGAACGAAATCTAAATGGGGAAGTGGGTTAGATTCCATGATTTATATTGAGAAAGATGGGAAAGGGTTATTAATATCAACATCGCAGAAACAACTGTACTTTCGCTCTGAAAATTCAATATTAGAGGAGGTGGAATAAAGATGAAGAAGAGAAAGGCATGGGTTTTTATTGGAATCGGTATAGTTTCAATTTTTTTAGTTAGTTTATATTTGTTGAATTATTCAAAGCCTACTTCGTTTCCAACACATGAACAACTAGTTGCGGAGATTAATAGCACCTTTCCAGAAGCAGACGCAAGTGATATTCAAGACACGATTTCTGTTGATGAACGTCATGGATTAGTTCCTTTTATTTCTACCACCGACGACTATGGACTAAGCTATTGGATATGGGAGAAAAATAAATGGAAGGTTGACACGATTGATACAAATGGAGTACCTACGGTATGGAAGGTTGATAGAAACAATCCTTCGTCATATCGTATCGTATGGAATGTTCACCCTGAGGATCAAGTAAGTTCTTTTCAATTTTATTTAAAAAATGATAGAAATTATTTATCCTTAGGAGGGATAGAAACCTATACTCCAGGTGTACTGTTAAAGAAAAAAGTGTCTCTCAATAAAAATTCTTATGGTTTGATGAAGTTCCCTGAAGAGTGGGTAACCTTCATGAATACATCGAGAAAAGTAGAATCAGCAAAACAACCTAATATGTTTTTTAACGACTTTTCTCCAAATCAAGGTATTAGTTATCATTGGATTTCCTATGACCAGGACGGTAATGAAACTTTTCTTGACCGTTCAATGAACGGAATCGGGAGTTATTCGAATGGCAAAATAGAAATGGAATTTATATTGAACGTAAATAAAGGGCATATTGAGGACCCATCGTTACATTGACAAAAAAATATAGTTGGTTTAAGGACGAAAGGACAATTTTTTTTCATCAGCAGTCAATAACAATAAAGCTGGTATGTGGTTAACCGCTGTTTATGATGAGTAGAGTTGACACAATTTAGGCGATATGGTATTTAAATAGTATTAGCACTCTTTGAATTAGAGTGCTAAAACGTTTGTCCTACATATTTGGAGGGAGAGATTTATATGGCAAAGAAACAATTTAAAGCGGAATCAAAGCGCCTTTTAGAAATGATGATTAATTCCATCTATTCTCAAAAGGAGATTTTTTTACGAGAATTAATTTCGAATTCAAGTGATGCCATTGATAAAATTTACTATAAAGCATTAACAGACGATTCGTTAAGCTTTGACAAGGATAGTTATTTTATTAAAATTAGTGCTAATAAAGAGAATGGTACGCTTAAAATTTCCGATACAGGGATTGGAATGACGAAGGAGGAGCTAGAGAACAACCTCGGGACCATTGCAAAAAGTGGCTCCTTGTCTTTCAAAAAAGAAACGGAATTAAAGGATGGACATGATATTATTGGTCAATTTGGTGTCGGCTTTTATTCAGCGTTTATGGTTGCGGATGTTGTAACAGTAATTAGCCGAGCATTAGGAAATGACAAGGGCTATAAATGGGAATCAACAGGTACGGAAGGGTATACAATTGAAGAAGTAGATGGTGCGCCAATTGGAACAGAAATCACCCTTAAGCTTAAAGAAAATACGGAAGATGAGCAATTTGATGAGTATTTAGAAGAGAATCGCCTAAAAGGTATTATCAAAAAATACTCTGATTTTATTCGCTACCCAATTAAAATGGATGTTACGAAAAGTAAGCCAAAAGCTGACGATGAAAATGAGCTTGAGCAATATCAGGAAGAAGATACCATCAACAGTATGGTACCTATCTGGAAAAAGAATAAAAATGAGCTTACTACGGAAGATTATGAGCAATTCTATACGGAAAAACACTACGGTTTTGATAAGCCTTTAAAGCATATTCATATTAGTGTAGACGGTGCTGTTCGCTATAATGCCATTCTTTATATTCCTGAGAAGATTCCATTTGATTATTACTCCAAAGAGTATGAAAAAGGGCTAGAGCTATATTCAAATGGTGTCCTCATTATGGATAAGTGTGCTGATTTGCTCCCTGACTTTTATAGCTTTGTAAAAGGAATGGTGGATTCGGAAGACTTATCATTAAATATTTCTCGTGAAATTTTACAGCAAGATCGCCAATTACAATTTATTGCAAAAAACATTAAAAATAAAATCACCAATCAGTTAAAAACTCTTTTGAAAAATGAGCGTGAACAGTACGATCAGTTCTATAAGGAATTTGGTCGTCAACTAAAATATGGGGTATATAGTGACTTTGGTGCTAATAAAGACCTTTTACAAGACCTTTTAATGTTTTATTCCTCCAAGGAGAAAAAGCTTGTAACATTAGATGAGTATGTTTCGAGAATGCCTGAAGATCAAAAGTATATTTATTTTGCTTCAGGAGAGTCGTACGAAAGAATTGAGAAAATGCCTCAAACTGAGCTAGTGGCTGATTCTGGCTATGAGATTTTATATTTCAATGAGGATATTGATGAATTTGCGATTCGTATGCTAACGAACTATAAAGAGAAAGAATTTAAGTCGGTAGCTAGCGGAGATTTAGGTATTGATACAGATGATAAGAAAAATGATTCTGATGAAAATGAGAACGAATATAAAGAAATTTTTACTTTTATGAAAAATGTACTAACAGACCAAGTAAAAGATGTAAAAGTATCCAAGAGGCTAAAGAATCACCCTGTCTGTCTATCGACAGAGGGAGAAGTGTCAATCGAAATGGAAAAAATCTTGAATGCAATGCCAGATAATCAAAATGTAAAAGCGGATAAAATTCTTGAGATTAACGTGAACCATGAAGTATTCACATCATTAAAAAATGCTTACGAAAAAGATCAAGAAACATTGAAGCTATATACAAATCTTTTATATAACCAAGCATTACTAATTGAAGGATTACCGATACAGGATCCGGTAGAGTTTACAAATAATATTTGTAAAGTAATGGTGTAATATAAAGGGAAATATGTAGACAATCAACGGCCATTTTTCGATCGTTTATCGGAAAATGGCCGTTGATTTTTTTACTTTAGAGATTTTGCCTATCTTTATGGTTACTTATGGATATGTATTTGGCCGGTAGGAATTCTACTAACTTCGTTTCATTTTTATCGGAGTAATGAGTGTACAGGAAGGTTTAGGCTATTGCTAATGAGGAAAAAAGCTTGGAAATGATTACTAGTAATGGTAAGATAAAATTAAGTCTACATGGAGAAAGGGTTAGGTTCTGTTTATGCCAACATCTACTTTGTAATGGATCAACAAACTGGATAGTGCTTCTTTGAAATACAGTGGTATTTCTCTTAGGAGTAGTCTGTCTTTTTATCCCATTACAAAGGAACGGAACGAATAAATGTAGTTTGATTGTTCTAAGTTCTCTCACCGTTGGGGAGGCTTTTTTTATTTTTTTTACAATATCATACTATAAATTTTCCCTTGTAGATGTTTCGTTTCTTTATCTTATACGAGGTGAAGAAATTGAGTTTAAAGCAGATAAATTGGAGTTTAATAAATATTAATGATGTTATAAAAGAAATTCGTCATTGTTCCACCTGTGGTAAAGATTCAACTTTTACAGACACATTAATTAGACGTCATAATGCTAATGGAAAAAATATTTACCGATACGCAATCTTTAAGTGCGAGAGAAATCATACTTGGAATAAAAAACTTGAAACTTATAAGAGTTTTACCGATCATGTGAGGTTGTATGAGAGTTACGAAAATAGTACTGATGACACTCCAATTTGTTTAAAATCACTTATTAATTCACAGGTTGATCGTATTGAAATTACGATTGATCAAGTAATTGGTGATTTTCGAATTGATAAAGTACTATCAGAAAGATTCATGGATATTAGCAGGAACAATATTGTAAGAAACATAAAAGATGGTTGGATTCTACTGAATGGAAAAAATGTAAAACCGAGTTCAAGATTACGTTGTGGAGACCGAATTTTAGTAAATATTATTTAAAAGCGATAATATAAGCGTCGGATTAACCCTAAAGTTCACCAATTTCACTTTTTGGTATCTAAAATTAACTAACAGCAATTCTCTATAAAGAGTATGCATATCACGTTTTGCTTTCTGGTGAATCTTTCACAAAATGGCGCCCTTCCTTGGAAAAGGCGTCATTTTTATACATTATGAAAAGTAGACGGATAAGACCATTGATCATAGAGTAATGGTTATTGGAGCAAGCCATGCAGATGGTTCCAATCGGAATTGTTTCCAATTGCATTCATTTGATTGTTCGAACATGCATTTTAGATACTGAAAGAAAGACTGTCCAGGTAGTAATTATTAGCTTGTATAATAGTATATTTGTTACGGAAATACAATAACGACTAATTGATTTGGAAGAAGGGCGGAAAACATAAGTGAGCAGAACCATAACGAAAGATGTTTTTAAAGAGATAACAGCATACTCCGAGAAAACAAGAAAAGAAATGCATGCATCTGGTGGAGCGTTAGTTATTATAAAGGATAATGAGATTGTACATGAGTGGTATGCAGGTACCCACCACTTTGAAAAGGGTGCAAAGAATATTGATTGTTCTTCACAATTTAATGTCTATTCGACTAGAGTAACTTATGTAGGCTTAGCAGTAGCAATAGCTGTTTATGACGGATATTTAACTCTTGATGATAAAATTTCTAAGTATTTAACTGAACTTGATAAAGAAATCTTAGGAGAAACGACTATTAGGCATCTTTTAACAAGATGCACTGGATTAAAAATCCAAAATAAAGAAGTCAAACGAATATTTGATGTAGGAACCAATATTGAAGGGAAGCGCCCTGATTTGTTGGCAAAAATACTTAAAAAAGCTACTGGAAAAACTGTCAATCAAATTCTTACTGATCAAGTATTCCAACCTCTAGGCTGGAAAAGTACAGAATGGGCAACAGAAGGTAAAAGTACTTTAGTATGTGATATCCATTCTCCAAATAGCTTTCCTTCATTAAGAATTGGCTCTAATGATGGAGACGAAAGAAATTTGTATGTAAGTGCAAGAGAGCTGGCTTTTTGGGGGAATTTACATTTAAATAAAGGGTATATTGGTGGGAAACAGATCATTCCTAGAGAGGTTTTTGAGCTTGCTACAACGATTCAAAGCCCTATATCAGTCCCAAGTACATTGCCGAAATTTGGTTTTTTCTGGTGGGTGAAGGATCCAAACGTTTCTTGTGATTATGATGAACTGGGTACAGATTTACCTGAAGGAAGTTATCAAATATTAGGTGCATCAGGTTGTTCTTGCCTTGTTATTCCAAAATTAAATGCTGTTGCTGTAAGAATGTACAATAGTTTATATACATATGAGAATGAGCATCTGGACCACATACAAGATATACATAATTTTGGTAACCTAGCTGTTTCTAGTTTAACTATGCTTTCTGAATAAACTAGAGTGACACCTATAGGTGCTGTAATTAAAAAAGATGCAGAAAAGAATCCATTTTTGAGTAGTCTTTATAAAAATGGATTCTTTTCATTTACAGATTTTCTACGTGCTTCGCCAAATGCTTGTCGCTGCTGGGCGACCTGACTCTGCTTAGGCCTACAGGATGTAGGTCATGAAGGCGTTGTGACAGGACGTCACGAACTTAGCCTTCGTTCCTTAATGTTGTCTAGCTCCGTCGGCTTGTGGCTCGGGGTCAACTGCCACCCCACTCCGGAAATCAGGATTTCCTGCGTGTTGCGTCAGTTGCCTGTCGCCCCAGAGCGAGCCTCCTCCGCTTTTCTTGTCGTCTAGCTCCACAGCCCAGCGCCTAGTAAACTTGTCCTCTCCTCCTTACGATAAGTCAACATCAAATTTCTTCGAAATTCGTGTTTCCTTTATCTCGTGCGGAGCGGTACAAGTTTATACGTTGCTGAACGGGCTGTTCCGCTTTTCTTATTGTCTAGCTCCGTCAGCTTGTGGCTCGGGGTCAACTGCCATCCCACTCCGAAGGTCAGGACCTTCTGCGTGTTGCGTCAGTTGCCTGTCGCCCCAGAGCGAGCCTCCTCCGCTTTTCTTATTTCTTTCTTTTCGTTTGTATTCTTTGGTTTGCTGCATTTGCTCTTGCTTGGGCCTCTAGTGAAGCTTCTTCACCAGAAAATTCTTCATCATATGTTTGTGTTTTTAAATTTTGTGGTACTTGGGGCAATGAATTTTTGTTCTTATCACGTGTTTTATGTTTATGTGCACGTCCCATTTGAACGCCTCCTATCAGAAAATAAAATCAGAAAGCTTTTGCTTTCTGATTTTATTATTTTCAACTATTGAATTGTTATCCTATAAAGGTTTTTTAGGTGCATAACCACCTGCACGGTCCGCCATTTTAAATTCGCGAGAATAGGTTACCTCTTGAGCACTTGAAAGTGTAGATTTGGTTTTGTCCCTCTTCTTTTTCTTATCCATCATCAAACTTCCTTTCGTATGTATTCCTCCCTATTTTTTCCTTAAATAACAGGAATCATACCTTACTGAAGTAGGTCTTTTAGTGCAGGTTTAAGAGTGGGATACGAAAAGTCAAATCCATTTTTTAATAACACCTCTGGTATTACTTTTTGTCCATCTAAAACAAGTGTACTCATTTCACCGAGTACAGCTTTCATTACTGGGGATGGTACAGGTAACCAATGTGGACGTTGAATAACTTGTCCTAAAATATGGCCAAATTCATCCATTTGCAGAGGATTTGGAGCCACAATATTAACAGGACCCTTTATGGAATGATTTAAAATAAAAATAATTGCTTTACAGACGTCTTCGATATGAATCCATGACAGCCATTGTCTTCCTGAACCGACAGGACCTCCAATGAAAAACTTATATGGTAGTGCCATTCGGGGGAGAGCTCCCCCATCTTGACCCAAGATGATGCCAAATCGTGCATAAGCAACTCTTAAAGGTAATTGCTCCGCCTTACTCGCTTCTGTTTCCCATTCGACAACGGTATTGGCGAGAAAATCAGTTCCCGTTTCTGTAGAGGATTCTGTATAGTTCATTTCATTGGAAGCATTATAATAACCGATTGCACTGGCATTGATGAAAACAGAAGGGGGGATCGGGAGGGCTTCCATGATGCGGAGAACTTCCCGTGTTGTTTCCCGTCTTGATTGTATAATCTTTTCTTTTTGTTTTTTTGTCCAACGCCCATTATTAATCGGTTCACCTGCTAAATTAATAAATGCATCGATACCGACTAATAAGTCTTCTGGCTTACTACCCTCTGTTAACCATTCTATGTACTTTACTTTTTCATCGTAATGTTCATAGGGGTGCCGTGTTAGTACATAAACTTCATGTTCGTGCTTTAATAGTGCTTTCACTAAATGTTTTCCAATAAAGCCAGTACCGCCAGTAATCGCAATCTTCATTTGACTACTCGACCTCCTTTTTTTTCATTAACTTAACGTATAACTTGCCATCATCTTTCTCTTAATATGTTAAAGTAAAGAAGAGGTGTAGAAAAGTGCGAACGATAACAAAAATAACGACTCAACAAAAAAATCAAGACCGATACAATATTTTTATCAATGGAAAATACGCATTTAGTGTTGATGAAAATGTTCTTATTTCCTTTAATTTAAAAAAAGGGTTGGAAATTGACGAACTTCTGTTAAATGAAATCCAATTTGAAGACGATATTCAGAAAGCATTTCATATAAGCCTAGTATATTTAAGTCATCGGATGCGGACAGAAAAAGAAGTAGTGGATCATTTAAGTAAAAAAGAAATTGAAGAAGAGGTTATTTCTGAGACTATACATAAGCTGAAACATTATGCCTACCTTAACGATCAAGAGTTTGCAACGGCATTTGTTAATACACAAATTGCGACAACAGATAAGGGGCCAAAGCGTGTTAGCCAGGAGCTGTCTGAAAAGGGAGTGTCTCCTTCAATTATAGCAGAGGTCATGTCCCTTTTTACAAAAGAAGCAGAGCTTGATAAGGCCATTGTTATTGCAGAAAAAACAATGAAAAAAAATAGTAAACTGTCTCCATTACAAAAAAAACAAAAAATTGATCAAACATTATTACGAAAAGGCTATGCACCTGAGATTAGTAAAGCTGTCCACAACCAAATTAAAGTGGAAGCTGATGAGGATGAGAATTGGGATGCCTTATATTATCAAGGGGTAAAGGCACATAAGCGATATAGTACAAAGTATGAAGGGTATGAATATGTTCAAAGAATGAAAGCAGCCCTTTATCGAAAGGGCTTTTCATTAGAGGATATTGATCGCCTATTAGAACAATTAAAAAACGATTAACTTATTTTTTCGACTCTATAATAATTTCTAATTCTGACTCTGCTCGCTCTACAATTAATTGTGCTACTTCTCGTGGAGAACGAAGGCGTGAGCGATCAGCAATATGGTCGCTTCCTTCCCAAAATGGTGTATCCATCCCTCCCATATATGCATTGACAATTGAGATGTTTGTACTAGCGAGTTCTTTTTGCATGCTTTCCGCAAAGCCTCTTAATGCAAATTTACTCGCAACGTACAATGACTCATTGACTTTGCCACGTAGTCCGGCAGTGGAAATGATATTCACTATTTTCCCCTGGTCATATTGAGTAATAAACTCCTTTGTGAGTGAGATTGGTGCAAAAACGTTTGTTGTGACCATTTCTTCCAATTCAGCAGATGTTGATGTAGAAAGTGGGCCAAAATAACCAACACCAGCGTTATTGATAAGGATATCGACTGTGTCTGTATCGGATACAGCTGCAAATATACTAGAAGCAGCATCTCTGTCAGATAAATCAGCCGTAATAATTTGGACTTGTCCACCTGAACTCTCTATTTTATTTTGCAGCGTAGCTAATTTAGAATGGGAACGACCATGGGCATAAATTTTATATCCTTTTTCACTATATAGGAGAGCAAATTCTTTACCTAGACCAGAACTTGCACCCGTTATTAAAACAGACTTCATTATTAGCACTCCCTTGTTGTTAGTTCTAGCTGAATCTATCTTCAGAACTAATGATTTTACGATATAATAATTGTATCATTTTTATTATCCCACTTCATCTTGAGGAGGAATTTTCGTGGAACAAGAGAAAAGGTATAGCCAAATGTCAGAAAATGAATTAAGACAGGAAATAGCTTCGTTAAAAGAGAAAGCTAGAAAGGCGGAGCAATTAGGCATGATTAATGAATTTGCCGTATTAGAGAGGAAAGCCAACATGGCTGAATCATATTTAATTGATCCAGCGGATTTTAAAAAAGGAGAAATATATGAAATAAAGGGTTCCCCTGGGGAATATTTTAAAATTGATTATTTAAATGGAGTATTTGCCTGGGGATTCCGCTTGTCAGGCTCTAACGTAGAAGAGGCACTTCCAATATCGTTGCTAAAAGATGCGAAAGTGGTTTAAATTAAGTGAAAAGAAGAAGCAAGCGAGGATTTATGGCTTCTTTTTTGGAAGGAAAGGAATTTCCTTGTCGTAAATATTCAATAAATTAATTCGCAAAAAAAGAGCATGGACCATCAATGCTCTTTTTTGCCTTTTCATATGCATTAATCTTTGATTCCACAATGAGTGGTCTGTTTCATCAAAGATTAATGCCCTGCAAAAACTAAACGTCCTATTCATTGAGTAGCCATTTGCAGAATGATTCCAAGCCTATCCTTTTCTTTCGTCGCAGTTCAAAACATGGAGATTCAGATTGTCACTTTCTTATTATTTAAATGGTAAAACTCCCTCAAATATAACAATCAAAACGACAGACCAAAAAGCGCTGCTTGGTCTGCCATTTGATTATAAACGTTGAGAATCCTTCTATGATCGTTTACGTGTTTGGTTTTCTAAGATGATTAAATCCTGGGTCTGAGTTGTTTGTCCATTGGCTTGTGAATGAGCATGTTTTTGGTTATACCAGCCTTTATTAAAAGGACTTGAATACTTATTATTAAAAAAGTTATTTTTCATATTTCCCATGTTACATTCCCCCTTTATTGTTCTGATGAATCACTGTCACGGTTACCGGAAGCCCGCATGCGTTCTTGAGGGTGAGTATTTGTCGTACCATCTGCTCTTTTAGAAGCGTACTCTGCTTTAGCTCTTGGCTCACCATTAAACTTGTTCTTACTCTGATTTGGGAATCCAGTTCCTTTATTTCGCATTGTACAACCTCCTAACCATTATCGTACTAAAGCAAAGGAAGTTCTAAGCTCTAATACGTATTCTTAGTATGAAAAAAACGTCAGAAGCTTATGAATGTAAATCGTGTTAAAATAATGGGAATGGAGGGAGTATACATGAATGAGATTTTTCAACGATTGACCGATGCATTACTACACAAAAACCCTAAATTATCAGCGTCCCGAGCAAGAACATGGGTGGAACTTTTATGGGAGGATTTTGAAACAACCTATGCCAAAGCTGGAAGGGAATATAAGGGAACGGATATGGCTGAAAAGGTTGTGCTTCAAATGATTCAATCTTATGGAGATAAACTTCACGTTATTGCTGGGAAAAATCCTAAATATAGTCAAATGTTATCGGATGAAGATAATGGCGTCCATTGACTAGAAGCGGTGATAAAATATCACCGCTTACTCTATTGTTAGCTTCTTTTGAAGCTTATCTTCGCTAAAAATCCAGCCGGTATAAGAGTTCAAAATGTCTAAATTCTGATCTAAATGAACCACTGCGACAAAGGGATAATGCCCGTTACTACGATAGCGTAAGTCAATTAAACGTACTTCATATTTTTCATCATCGTACTCAATTTCCCAACGGAAGACTGGAGAGAATGAAAGGAAAGCTGAAATGTTTTTGTCCTTTTTCGCAGCCTGTATAATGTCATTTTCAGGAAGTGGAATTCTTTTGTATTCATCTAAAATAGTGACAGAGCGACGATAGGCTCTAGCAACAAAATAGCGATCCTTTGTTATAATAGCTACCCGCCATTGAAAAAAATGGATAGTAGGCGATATAATAATTCTCTCAGCCTTTGGAACCGTTTTTCTCACAGCAATTTTGACAAAATATTGAGCAATAAAGCGAAGAATATAATAGATGACGATGATTCCATATATGGTAATAAAGGTCCAGCCTGGATCAAAGCCAATTCCCCACAGTACTAAACCAATAACATGAAATCCGAAGATATAAAGATCAAATGTGTTTATTACTCCTAATGCGACCCATTTCGATGAGATTGGACGAATTGCTTGTGTACCATATGCATTAAAAATGTCGACAAATACATGAAGGAATACGGCAATAAATGTCCAAATCCATAAGTGAAATAAATTTGCCGTAGGAAAAAAAGGGTACAGAACGGAGACTATAGCGATAGGCCACAATAACACAGCTGGTATACTATGGGTGATGCCTCGATGATTTCGTAAATATGTTGCATTATTGCTTAATTTTAACACTGTATCAATGTCGGGAGCCTGCGAACCAACTAACGCAGCGATAAATACGGCTTGAGAAGTTGCCGTGTTTTCTGCTACAACAGGATCTAATGTAGAAATTCCCGCAATTGCAAAGCCCATTACTACATGTGTACCAGTATCCATGCAACCATCTCCTTTCAAATCGTTCACAGTTACTTGTCAAAAATGATAGGTGAAAAAGGAGGAATTTTCAATGAGTAATACTTATCAAATGGTCATTCAATATGAAGTGAAAGATAGCGAAAGAAACATTTATGAGCATGAGATTAAGTATATTTTGAATAACCTTTCTCAATATGGAGCTGACAATATTCAATGGCAAATGCTTGATGATAATATTTACATGGAAACCTTTACGATTCCATCAGAAGCGTATTATAATGCGATAAAAAAACTTAGAACAGCACCACGTCATTTATTATTTGGCAAACTAGATCCATGTATTAATGGTGGTGTAAAAAAAATTCAATGTTACGGGCTAAAAACAGCCTATAGTTAATCTATTCCCAAAATCAAGGATCGTTAACATCTTGGAGGTAAAGCATGCGGCAAAATGACGAACTACAACTAGATAAGTTCGATACTAAAACATTTCAGAAAGAATTACTTGGTTGGTTTGAAGCAGAACAACGAGATTTACCTTGGAGAAAAGACCAAGACCCTTACAAAGTATGGGTTTCAGAAATTATGCTTCAGCAAACAAGAGTAGATACTGTAATCCCTTATTTTCATCGATTTATTGAAAAATTTCCAACGATAAAAGACCTTGCTGAAGCGGAGGAAGATAGTGTATTAAAAGCATGGGAAGGCCTTGGATATTATTCACGAGCACGTAACCTGCAGACAGCTGTGAAGGAAGTGCATGAAAAATATGACGGGGTAGTGCCTAATACTCTAAATGAGATTTCAAAGCTAAAAGGTGTAGGACCTTATACAGCAGGTGCCATTTTAAGTATTGCATACGATGTGCCAGAGCCAGCTGTTGATGGGAATGTAATGAGAGTCATGTCAAGAATTTTGACCATATGGGATGATATCGCAAAGCCTTCTTCACGAAAAGTATTTGAAAAGGCGATAAGAGCGTTAATTTCTCATGAAAATCCTTCTTACTTTAACCAGGCAGTTATGGAATTAGGAGCACTAATTTGTACACCAACCTCACCTTCTTGTTTGCTTTGTCCAGTCCGAGAGCATTGCCAAGCCTTTGCGGAAGGAGTACAAACAGAGCTACCCGTTAAAACAAAGAAGAAAAGTACTAAAAAAGTGAAGCTTGGGGCTGTGATTTTAAAGGATAAGGAGGGAAACGTGCTTCTTCATAAGCGTCCAAGTGAAGGGTTGTTAGCAAATCTTTGGGAATTTCCTAATTGTGAAATAAGCTCTTTAAGGTATGGGAAAAAACAAGTCGAAGCTTATATAAAAGAAGAATATAATATTGATGCTACGATTGAAAATGGAATATTGACGAAAATTGATCATGTCTTTTCACATTTAACGTGGAATGTGGAAGTATACATAGGGGAAGTTCATCATTTTGCCCAGCAAGAAGATTTACGGGCTATTTCTGCACAGCAATTGGAAGAAGAATATGCACTCCCTGTATCACATCAAAAAATGTGGAAGTATTATAATGAAGGAAAACAGTCATAATAAGTGGCTGTTTTTTTGAGTGGCACTAATGTTGTTCATTGCAAATGTAGGGAAAATGAATCAAAAAAATCAGGTTACATGCTGGTCAAAAAACGTGAAAAAATTAACAAGCACAATCTCACTTTATGGAAAGATAGAAGTTTTTTTGATAGAGTAAGGACGGACTGCAAGGCATCCGTCCCTAAACAACTTCACTCATTATTCGTAGTGAACTCTTGTTCCATGGGTCCAATCCGCTTCTTTACGATGAAAATCACTGCGGGATTCCATTTCTTCTACGATTTGACGATGAATTGTTTGACCTTCGGTGTTTAAATAAGGCACAATTTGTTGAAAGGCATGGTGAAAAAAAGCCAGTTCGCTTTTTCTCCACTCATTCTTAGGTAACATGGAAAGCTCTGTCATATCACGTCCAACGTACATAGTAAGACCTCCATTTCGAATAATTTTATGTCTTTTATAGACATGAATGTAGTGGGGTGGATAAGCTTCATTTTATTTTTTGATAGTATGAAAATTTTATTCGAACATATTTAAAGAAGGGATGAAGAATAATGAATAAAGTGGCCTTAGTAACAGGAAGTAGTAGAGGATTAGGAAGAGCAATAGCCCTCGAGCTTGCAAGAAAAGGGTATGATATCGTCATAAATTATGCAAGAAGTAAAAGTGCTGCTCAAGAAGTAGCGAAGGAAATTGAGGAAATTGGGAGAAAGTCACTCCTAGTAAAAGCTAATGTGGGTGATGTAGATAAGATAAAAAAGATGTTTCTTGAAATTGACGAGACATTTGGTAGATTAGACATATTAGTCAGTAATGCAGCTTCTGGTGTGTTGCGCCCGGTCATGGAGATAGAGCCATCACATTGGGATTGGACGATGAATATTAACAGCAAAGCTTTGCTATTCTGTGCGCAAGAAGCTGCAAAAAGAATGGAGAAAAGTGGTGGAGGTAAAATCATCAGCATTTCTTCTTTAGGCTCAATTAGATATTTGGATAATTATACGACTGTTGGTGTTTCAAAAGCCGCTGTTGAGGCTCTAACACGTTACTTAGCCGTAGAGCTTGCTCCAAAAAATATTGTTGTCAATGCTGTTTCTGGTGGGGCCATTGATACGGATGCATTAAAGCATTTTCC
Source organism: Bacillus spongiae (assembly GCF_037120725.1). Taxonomy (NCBI): domain Bacteria; kingdom Bacillati; phylum Bacillota; class Bacilli; order Caryophanales; family Bacillaceae; genus Bacillus; species Bacillus spongiae. The sequence continues at coordinate 23,845 of NZ_JBBAXC010000014.1, read as the reverse complement.
AAACAGAGAAGAATTGTTAGCGGATGCTAGAAAACATACACCAGCTGGCCGAATGGTGGAGATTGAAGACCTTGTTCACTCGGTAATGTTTTTATTATCAGAGGAGGCTTCCATGATTAGAGGCCAGACAATCATAGTGGATGGTGGACGTTCAATGTTGATGTAAAATATTCTTTTTATTTCTTTTTTTTTTTCGGATAGTTCTATCCCTTCATGGTTACATTATTATTCGTGGAGGTGATAACACATGGCAAAGAACAACAAACAAACACAATCTGGTACAAATGTTCAGCACGTACAACAACAGAATGCGCAATCTGGTCAGCAAGCTCAACATCCATATGGAACTGAGTTTGCATCAGAAACGAACGCTCAACAAGTCAAACAACAAAACCAACAAGCAGAAGCAAGAAAATCGCAAGCTTCTGGTCATCAGCAATACCAGCAAAACCAGCAACAGCCATAGCCCCTAAAAACCTAGGCATTAGCCTAGGTTTTTTATTTATAAAAAAGTTAAAAACCTCATATCGACAAAAGAAGTCAAAGGAATTTGAATAGATAGAGAGAAAATTAAGAGGGAGAAATCGTTTTAAAAGGTGGAGGAGACGGAGAGTGGATACTTTTAATCAATTGGTTGGCGAGCAGTTAAAGACGATGGAAAAGCTTCTGTTTCTGCAAGCAGAAATTGAAAGGTGTCAACAAATGGAGAGTGGCCTAATAGAACGAAATGAAACGGAAAAGGTTGAAAAGGTAAAGGAAGAGGTTAAAAAGTTGAAAAAAGAATTAAAGGAAGTTCAAGAAGAATTTACAAGACAGACAAATGAAGTAATTCATACTTATAGCCAGACTAAGGTAACCAATTAGAATGAGAGCCATCGTAAAAAAACGGTGGTTCTTTTGTTTTAAAATTTTTTTTTAAGCGTTATAATAAGATAATAGACTTAAATGATGAGGAAAATGTTTAGAAAGTAGGGGAAATTCAATGGCTGTTCCCACTGAAGGCAAAGCAGTACAAATACATAGCTATAAACATGACGGGAAGATCCATCGAATCTGGGAAGAATCAACCGTGTTAAAAGGAACTCGGAATGTTATTATCGGCGGTAATGATCGTACTATGGTAACAGAATCTGATGGAAGAACTTGGATTACTAGAGAGCCGGCTATCTGCTTTTTTCATTCTGAACTCTGGTTTAATATTATTTGTATGATAAGAGAAGATGGCATTTATTATTATTGTAATTTGAGTTCCCCTTTTGTGTATGATCATGAAGCGATAAAATATATAGATTACGACTTGGATATTAAAGTATATCCTGATATGACCTTTACGCTACTTGATGAAGATGAGTATGAAGCACATAGTAAGCAAATGGGCTACCCAGATGTAATAGATAAAATATTGCAACAGAATGTTGACAAGCTCGTCAGGTGGATTCGTCAAAGAAAAGGACCGTTTGCACCAGATTTTGTTGATAATTGGTATGAACGTTATTTAACACATCGTCGCTAATCTATATCAGCAAAAACCTGTTGAAAGTCTTCAGCAGGTTTTTTGATGTGAATCGATGGCTAAATAAAGTGGCTTCTAGTAAAATAGGTCAAGGAAGAAAGGAGGAGTTCTAGGTGACGGTGATAAAGCGATATTTGAAATTTGTCAAGCCGTATAGGCTCCAAATTATCGGTACATTAATTATTGGTCTTATTAAATTCATTATTCCTTTAATCATTCCACTTTTAATCGAATACGTTATAGATGATGTAATTGGAAGTACAGAAATGTCACAAGATGAAAAAGTATCTCAATTATTTTGGGTAATGGGAGCTATGGTGGTTGTCTTTTTGGTAATACGTCCACCAGTAGAGTATTATCGACAATATTACGCCCAGTGGACAGCAAGCAAAATTCTATACGATATTCGTGATCATTTATTTACTCATATTCAAAAGTTAAGCTTCAAATATTATTCGAATACAAGAGTAGGGGAAGTAATTTCAAGGGTCATAAATGATGTTGAGCAAACGAAGAATTTTGTGATAACCGGTCTTATGAATCTGTGGTTAGACGCAGCAACAATTGTGATTGCTGTTTTGATTATGTTAAGTAAAGACGTTTCTTTAACGATTGTTTCATTGTTTGTCTTTCCTTTTTACGCTCTTTCAGTACGTTATTTCTTCGGAAATTTACGGGGCTTAACGAGGGAAAGGTCACAAGCACTTGCGGAAGTACAAAGCTATCTTCATGAAAGAGTGCAAGGGATGCCTGTTATTAAAAGCTTTGCGCTAGAGGATTATGAACAAAAACAATTTCAACAACAAAACAGCAATTTTTTAAAAAAAGCACTTGCGCATACGAGTTGGAATGCAAAAGCTTTTGCTGTCGTAAATACCATTACAGATATTGCTCCACTCTTTGTCATTGGTTATGCAGGATACCAAGTTATTCAAGGAGATTTAACGGTTGGAACAATGGCAGCCTTTATAGCCTATGTTGAAAGGTTGTATAACCCTTTAAGGAGATTAGTTAATTCTTCTACTACCTTAACGCAATCCATTGCTTCAATGGACCGTGTCTTCGAGTTTATGGATGAACAATATGATATTGATGACAGGCCGGGGGCAGTTGAGTGTAAACATACAAAAGGTGAAATTACGTTTCAATCTGTGAGTTTCGCGTATGACCAAGATGAGGAAATGGTTTTAAAAAATATTGACCTCAATATTCGTTCTGGTGAGACCATTGCTTTTGTAGGAATGAGCGGTGGTGGAAAATCATCCTTAATTAGTTTAATTCCGCGTTTTTATGATGTGTCTAAGGGAAGCTTATTATTAGATGGACAAGACATACGCAAGTTCGAAGTTCGTTCCTTACGAGATAAAATCGGTATGGTGTTACAAGATAACATATTATTTAGTGAGTCCGTTCGTACGAATATCTTATTAGGCAATCCGTTTGCCACAGAAGAAGAAGTAGTGGCAGCGGCAAAAGCAGCAAATGCACACGACTTCATACAAAAACTACCACAAGGGTATGACACAAAAGTTGGTGAGAGGGGTGTTAAGCTTTCAGGAGGCCAAAAACAGCGAATCGCCATTGCTAGAGTCTTCTTGAAAAATCCCCCTATTTTAATTCTAGATGAAGCTACATCTGCCCTTGATTTAGAAAGCGAGCATTTAATTCAGGAGGCATTGGAAACACTAGCCAAAAAACGAACAACTTTAATTGTTGCTCACAGGCTGTCTACGATTACACATGCAGATCGCATTATCTTAATGGAAAACGGAGAAATAGCCGAAGTGGGTAAACATGACGAACTAATGAAAAAGGAAGGGAAGTACTTTAAACTTTTTCAAGTACAACAATTAGATATGTAATAAGAAAAAGCGGCTAATAGGTGAAAACAATTTCCCATTGAACTTTAAAAGGTATAATTCTTGAACTTTTTCAGGAGTTATATCTTTTTTATTTAGTAATACAATGGAATATGTGGTTTCTTCAACAATTCATCTTTTACACTTCCTCCCATTTTACTCTCTTTGATTATAATGGAATTATTTTTTGTATCACTGTTGATAATTCCCAATGTTAAGAGTGAAGATGGGCTAAATATTATGTAATATAATTAACAGATTTGAAATTATATTAGGAAAATTCTATCAAATAGCTTGAAAAGTACTAAATTAGCTGTATAATTAAATAGTAATTTCAGAAAACTTAAAACATTACAACTATAGGAGGCTTGCCAATGGCTAACGATGCTCCTTTGCTAAAGGTAGAAGAACTAAGAACAACATTTTATACAGATGATGGTGAAATTCCAGCGGTTGACTCAATCTCATTCGATATACATAAAGGGGAAATTCTTGGGGTAGTGGGAGAGTCAGGATGCGGGAAGAGTGTAACCTCACTTTCTGTAATGGGACTAGTTCCAAGTCCACCTGGAAAAATTGACGGCGGTAAGATTTTATTTAAGGAGGAAGATCTTGTCCAAGTTTCTGAGAGTCGAATGCGTGATTTAAGAGGAAATGAAATTGCGATGATTTTTCAGGAACCTATGACGTCTTTGAACCCTGTGTTCACAATTGGCAATCAATTAATAGAAGCCATTCGTATACATAAAAAGTGGAGCAAGGGGAAAGCGAAGCAGCGGGCTGTTGAAATTTTGAAACAGGTAGGATTACCTCGTGCTGAAGAACTGTTAAGTGAATATCCTCATCAACTGTCAGGGGGAATGAGGCAAAGGGTCATGATCGCTATGGCAATGGCTTGTGAACCGGAGCTATTAATTGCAGATGAACCTACAACGGCACTAGATGTAACAATTCAAGCACAGATTTTAGCACTCATGAAAAAGTTAAATGAAGATACAAATACCGCAGTCATGCTGATTACGCATGATTTAGGAGTTGTAGCAGAGGTATGCGAAAGAATTATCGTTATGTATTCGGGGAAAGTGGTAGAACAGGGAACAGTTAAAGAAATCTTCCAAAACCCCCAACACCCCTATACAAAAGGATTAATTCAATCTGTGCCTGATATGCGATATAAAAAAGACAAGCTCTATTCCATTCCTGGGAATGTTCCAAAGCCAGGGTCCATCAAGAGTGGCTGTCGATTTGCTCCGCGATGTGAAGTTGCCTTAGAACGTTGTACGACAGAAACTCCTGAATTATATAAAACAGGGAATGAACATTGTACACGTTGCTTCTTATATGATGGTACAACAAAGGAGGGAACAAAAGATGGCAGAGGCACTGTTACAAGTTGAAGACTTGAGAAAGAGTTTCCCAGTGAAAGGTGGCCTTTTTGGGAGAACAGTGAAGGAAGTAAAAGCTGTAGATGGCATTTCCTTTACTGTAAATAAAGGAGAAACTTTGGGGATAGTTGGAGAAAGCGGCTGTGGTAAATCGACTACTGGTCGAATGCTTATGCGCTTAATTGAACCTACAAATGGAAGAGTTCTATTTGAAAATAAAGAGGTTACAAGTCTATCAAACAATGAACTACGAAAAGTGCGGCGAGATATGCAAATGGTATTCCAAGACCCGTTTGCCTCTCTTAACCCAAGGCATAGTGTTGAGAAAATTTTAGAAGAGCCTCTCATCGTTCATGGAATGGGAGATAAGAGAGAGAGAAAAAAACGCGTGTACGAGCTATTAGAAATCGTTGGCTTGAGTTCTTATCATGCAAAACGCTATCCACATCAATTTAGTGGTGGTCAGCGCCAGCGGATAGGGATTGCACGTGCCTTAATGACAAAACCAAAACTGATAATTGCAGATGAACCTGTATCTGCTTTGGATGTTTCGATTCAATCTCAAGTACTTAATTTAATGGAAGATTTACAGAAAGAATTTGGTTTAACGTATATTTTTATTGCTCATGACCTAGGAGTCGTGCGTCATATTAGTGATCGTGTTGCTGTGATGTACTTAGGAAAGGTAGTGGAGCTTGCTGATAGTGACAAGCTTTATGAAAGACCTCAACATCCATACACACAGGCACTTTTGTCAGCTGTACCAATTCCTGATCCGAACTACAAAAAGGATTCAATCATTTTAACAGGGGATATTCCAAGTCCTTCGAATCCTCCAGCTGGTTGTGCCTTTCATACGAGGTGCCCACATAAAAAAGAAATATGTGCATTAAAGCAACCGACACTAACAAAACAGGAAAATGGTCATTATGTTGCGTGCCATCTGTTTCCAGAAACAGATGGTGTGTAACATAAAAATATAAAAGACAAATTAGGAGGGATTTTTTTGAGGAAGAAAACTTGGTCAATTATGTTGTTGCTCTTGCTGACTGTTTCTACAGTATTGGTAGGATGTGGAGAGGAATCTTCTGGTGAAGGTAACGAAAACGATGACAAAATGAAGCAATTAATCTTTGGTCGTGGTGGCGATTCAGTAAAGCTTGATCCTATCGCTGTAACGGATGGGGAATCATTAAAGGTTACGAAAAATATATTTGAAACATTAGTAGACTTTGGCAAAGAAGACACGGAAATTAAACCATTACTTGCGACAGAATGGGAAGCATCTTCCGATGGTCTTATGTATACCTTTAAGCTTCGCGAAGGGGTAAAGTTCCAAGATGGAACCGACTTTAATGCAGAAGCTGTTGTGTATAACTTTGAGCGCTGGGCGAATGGAAACAAGGAAGAATTCTATTACTACGGTTCAATGTTTGGTGGATTCAAGGGAGATGAAGGTCATGTGATTGAGTCCGTAACAGCAACGGATGAGCTCACAGTAGAATTTAAACTAAAGCGTCCTCAAGCTCCATTTGTTAAAAATTTAGCAATGAGCCCATTTGGGATCGCAAGTCCAACAGCAATAGAAGAGCTAGGTGATAAATTTGCTGATGGACCGAAAGGAGCTGGAACGGGACCTTTCCAATTTGTTGAGTGGAAACGAAATGATAAAGTGGTCATTGAGAAGTTTGATGACTATTGGAATGAAGGGTATCCAAAAGTAGATCAAGTGGTGTTTAAATCTATTCCTGATAATACAGCTCGCTATAATGCTTTAAAAGCGGGAGAAATTGATTTAGCGGATGGTATTAATCCAACTGACGGGGAGTCCGTTGAAGCTGATGATAGTCTTCAATTATTTAAGCGTCCATCTATGAATGTTGGTTACTTAGGATTAACGAGCACACGTCCTCCATTTGATAACAAATTAGTTCGTCAAGCGATGAACTATGCGATTGATAAGCAAGCGTTAATTGATGCTTTCTACAGTGGGCAAGCTTTGACAGCGAAAAACCCAATACCTCCTGTTATTGCAGGTTACAATGACGCTATCGAGGAATATGAATATAATCCGGAAAAAGCAAAAGAACTTTTAGCAGAGGCTGGATTAGCAGATGGATTTGAAATGGAACTATGGGCAATGCCAGTTCCTCGTCCATACATGCCAGATGGTGAAAAAGCAGCGGAAGCCATTCAAGCAAATCTTGCTGATGTAGGTATTAAAGCAGAAATTGTATCGTATGAGTGGGCAACATACTTAGAGAAGGCTCGTAATGGGGAAGCGGACGCATTCTTATTAGGCTGGACAGGAGATAACGGAGATCCGGATAACTTCTTATATGTTCTCCTAGATGAAGATAATATTGGAAGCAATAACTATTCTTATTTCAAGAATGATGAAACACATAAACTACTCATTGAAGCTCAATCGGAGTTAGATGAAGCTAAACGTATCGAGCTATATAAAGAGGCTCAAGAAATCATTCATGAGGAAGCTCCTTGGGTACCGCTTGTTCACTCTACACCAATCTTGGCTGGTACAAAGGATTTAAAAGGGTTCTATCCACATCCAACTGGATCGGATAAGCTACATGAAGTTGAATTCGAATAAGAAGGGAAATGGGGAGAGTCTGTTAGTCTCTCCCTTTCCTACATAATAAATCTCGTAATGGGGTAATCAAGCATCCTAGTAGAAAAAAGAGGTGAATCATTATGCTCCAATACACGATTCGGAGATTATTACAGCTTATCCCTGTATTAGTAGGTATTACGATTATTGTTTTCCTAATTATCCATGCGATTCCAGGTGACCCTGCTCAAGTAATTTTAGGGCAACAGGCAACAAAGGAAGCAATAGAAGCATTGCGGTCAAGCTTAGGCTTGGACAACCCACTGTATGTTCAATATTTTGATTATGTAAAAGGATTATTGCAAGGAAATTTAGGAGAGTCAATTCGGACAAGTACACCCGTAGCTGTTGAGATTTGGCCCTATTTAGCAGCGACGATAGAGCTTTCTTTTTTTGCCATGTTTATTGCTATCGTCATTGGAGTGAATGCAGGAATTATATCCGCATGGTTTCAAAAATCTTGGTTTGATTATACTGCCATGATTTTAGCATTAGTGGGTGTATCAATGCCGATATTTTGGTTAGGTTTAATGGAGCAATGGGTTTTTGCGATTCAATTAGATATGCTTCCAACGACAGGTAGGGATAATATTCGTAACCCTGTTGAATCCATCACACATTTATATGTAGTGGATACGATTATACAAGGTCGATTTGATCAGCTTTGGGAAGTGATCAAACATCTAGTCTTACCAGGGGTAGCATTAGCAACGATACCAATGGCCATTATTGCAAGGATGACTCGTTCCAGCATGCTAGAAGTGATGCGATCTGATTATATTCGCACAGCAAGAGCGAAAGGTGTCAATATGTTTTGGGTTGTCTACAAGCATTCCCTCAAAAATGCAGTCATTCCTGTCTTAACAGTAATTGGTTTACAAATGGGTTTGCTTTTGGGTGGAGCGATTTTAACAGAAACGATTTTTGGGTGGCCAGGGATTGGTCGTTACATTGTTGATGCCATTGCTTTTCGTGATTATCCAGTAATTCAGTCTGGTATCCTCGTCATCGCTACCATCTTTGTGCTAATTAATCTTGTAGTGGATTTACTGTATGCTGCAGTTGATCCTCGAATTAAGTACAACTAAGGGGAGGCAAAGAGATGGCACAAATTGCAACAAATTCAGAATCAGTCGTGCTTGAAAAGGAGGAAACAATTTCTCCTTGGAAAGAAGCGTGGAGAACTTTCAAGAAGAACAGATTAGCAGTAGTAGGATTTTTCATTGTGTTATTTTTTATCCTTTTAGCTGTGTTTGCCCCGTGGATTGCACCTGAGGGGATTAATGAGCAAAAGCTTGGTGATCGATTACAATCTCCATCTGCAGCTCATTGGTTTGGGACAGATGATTTTGGTCGTGATATTTTATCGAGAATTATTCACGGTGCTCGAATTTCACTTTGGGTAGGATTTTTAGCGGTTATTATGTCAGCGGTTATTGGGAGTATACTTGGTATTATTGCTGGATATTATGGAAAATGGGTTGATATAATCATATCCCGTATTTTCGATATAATGCTTGCTTTTCCAAGTATATTGCTTGCGATTGCTGTTGTAGCAGCTTTAGGGCCGTCCTTACGTAATGCTTTAATCGCCATTGCCATTATAAATATTCCAAACTTTGGACGTCTCATTCGCTCGAAAGTGTTGAGTGTGAAACAAGAAGAATATGTAATGGCTGCAAAAGCTATTGGAATGAAGGACAGGAGAATTTTATTTTCTCACATATTACCGAATAGTATGGCCCCTATTATTGTTCAAGGAACTCTTGCAATTGGGACAGCAATTATTGAAGCGGCAGCACTTGGGTTTTTAGGATTAGGTGCAAAAGCACCAAGTCCGGAGTGGGGGAAGATGCTAGCTGATTCGAAGGAATATTTAATTTTAGCACCTTGGACTATGATTTTTCCTGGACTTGTGATTATGTTAACGGTTCTAGGGTTTAACTTAATGGGAGATGGTCTTAGAGACGCCCTTGACCCAAGAATGAAAAGCTAGCAATATTTAAGTTGAAATGAGCTAAATAGTCAGATAAGGCTTGAGTTCGACAGAGTGTCGGATTTAAGTCTTTTTATTTACCTTCTGCCATTTTGGGGTATGTTGGGTGGAATAAACAAGCTAGAATCGAAGGAAACGCCTTCATTACCATGTTATCATTCACTTTAATAATCCATGCATAATATTATTTCTAGTCTGCCTCGTGAATTTAGCCAACATCAAAAACGGCACCTATTTGATAGAATGTATCAAATCAGGTGCCGTTTACTTTACCCATTCCTATTCATCTTCTTTAATATCTAGTTCGTTTACTTCAGTATGGAAAGACTGAAAGCTTGTTATTAGTTTATCTAAATGGATAAGATGCTCTTCATATTCCATAATGGAAGTTAAAATATGGAGAATATGAAAATGATGAACTTGTTGGCTTTGAAGCGCTGCTAATTCTTTTGATAAAACGTTGGTAAAAGACGAATGATCTAAGCAAACGGCTTCTGAATTAATATCGTGCCGCATTTTCCCTATAAATTTAAGCAATAATTGTTCATGGTAGTTATGAAGACGGTCAAGTTGTTCTTGTAAAAAAAGAGCCATTTCCTCAGGAAGCTGATTTACTTCATTTTCAAAACGGTGAAGTCGTTTAAGTGTATCAAAGCTCCTTCTCGTTGTTGCAATCATCTGTCTAAAAACAACGAGCTTACGGTTTTTAGCTACTTCATTTGATTTAAAATAATTTCTCTCTTCTTTATAGTTTAAATATAAGGAATCTAGTTTGATCAATTTTTCCTTTATTTTTTCAATGTCCTTTTTTAGTAGGCTATGTTCAGAAGCGTGCCTTGTAGTAAGCCTTGTCCATTTTAATATTTCTTCTGTAATGCTATCAATTTGACTATATACTTTCGTTTCATATTTTGGCGGAATAAAGAGCAAATTGATCACAAAGGAAGAAAATACTCCAACCATAATGGTGGAAAGTCGAATGAAGGAAAAGGTGATAAAGCTATCACCGCTTCCTTCCATAATGATAATAAGTGTTACGAGAGCGAGCCCAATTGTATTTCCTAATTGTAGCTTTAAGATGATTAGAATGGTAACAATCGCCGCTAAGCCAATAATGACAATATGATTGCTAAAAAGTATAACAAAACTAACCGCTATTATTGCGCCAATGAGGTTTCCTTGTATTTGTTCAATAATAGTTAAATAAGAACGATAAATAGTAGGTTGTACTGCAAAAACAGCAGCAATTCCAGCGAAAACAGGGGATGGAAGTTCAAGAGCTTCTGCCACAAATAGTGCTAATACGATGGCAATTCCCGTTTTCATTATTCGAGCACCAAGCTTCATAATGAGACGAATTCCTTTCTTATTTAAAAACTAGTTGCTATTAGTTTAGTTTGTTGATAAACAAATTAGACTATACAACCATTTATCTGAATATGCAAGTAATAGATGGTGGAAACAGAATGGTCAACAAAGTGTCCAAATAATCTTTTAAAATGAAATCCTTGACTTATAAATGATTATTATCAATGTTTAGGCAGTTAATTTCAACTAGAAACATTTAATAAGGAAGAAAAAAAGAGGCTTAATGAAAGCCTCTTTCAAAATAGAATTTTAAAAACGTAAAGATGTAGGTTGTTTCTTATATGGAATATTACTCTGTTGATACTGATGGGTCTGCTTGTTCTTTTACAGGATTGACTTGAAGAAAATGTTCTTCCGGTGCTTCTAGAAGCGTCCTTATCGTATTGGCCTCTTCATGATTCTCCTCTTCTAGTAATGAAAGATACATAGTTAAGAGCTCAGTAAGGTCTTCTTTAGCACGCTCATCGATTGGGTTTAAACTAACCTTTGCTCCTTTTGCTAGCCTTCTCTGTAAAGCTTCTTTCGTTAATCCCATCTCAGGTTGGTGTCGTAAATAAACGACTCCCCCAGTCATTCCTGCACAGATCCATGGCCCTGGATCACCTAAAACTAACCCGCGACCATTTGTCATGTACTCAAATGCAAACCCTTTAATATTCGCATACGTGCTAATATTGCCTGCCTCGTGCTTTGGAATATTTTGCTGAATAAGACCACCAATAATCATATCAGCTCCAGATAAGCGTATGCCTGCTCGGGCATCTGCATTACCTTGTGCAACAAGTAATCCTTTTTGAGCACCGTAACCAAACCCTTTACCGACAGAACCGTTATAGAATTCGTCGAGTTGTCCTCTGTTCTTTAAAATGATAATATTTCCACCTAAAGCTGATTTACCAATTCCATCTTGTCCTCCACCAGCTACAGAAATCGTCATTCCTTCTGTTGAATAGGCCCCTAACCCGTTACCAGGGACAGAGCCGTTGTGGTAGCGTAAATGGATGGGCTCAAGTGTTTGATGTGCTCCGCTAAATTGGGCACGAACACGATGGCAAGAAACACGGCTTCCGAGTACTCTGTGCTTAGAATCAACAGGAGAGAATGGATGAGTTGTAGTTAGTTGAGCTGCTTCATTCTCAAGATATTCTCCTCCTACTGCCGCTACAGATGTAGCAAGCACAGCTTCTTTTAAAGGTAACTGCGTATGTTGAAGCTGAGGTAAATCAAGAACGTTTAGTAGGGTAGTAAGATTCATTAAGTTTTGTCCCTTTGTCTGTTCAAGAAGATCAGAACGACCAACAAGATCCTGTAATCGGTCAGCACCTAAGGAAGCAGTTAATTGTTTAAGTTCTTCTCCAAAAGCCGTAAATAGGTTTATTAAGCCTAACTCAGCCATATCCGATTTACGGGGAACAAATCGACGTAGTCCATGTTCTTTTGCCTGAGCTTCTGATTCGATTTGAGTTGCAATCCCAACATGACAAGTATCTAAATGACAGCCTCGACAGGTCGTACAACCAATTGCAATCATGGATAAAGTACCAAAACCAATACGATTGGCACCGAGGAGCATCACTTTTATAACGTCCTGCGCACTTTTAATACCGCCATCTGCCCATATTTCAACGGTATCACGTAAGCCAGCTTCCAGTAGGGCATTATGAGCTGCTTTTACACCAATCTCAACAGGAAGTCCAACGTGTTGTAAGGCATGAATTCTAGCTGCACCTGTACCTCCATCAAACCCGCTAAGTGTAATAATGTCTGCTCCAGCTTTCGCAATTCCAACAGCTATAGTTCCAATATTAGGAACGACAGGAACTTTGACAATAACTTTTGCTTCATCATTAGCTGTTTTTAACTCATGAATCATCTGAGCTAGATCTTCGATTGAATAAATATCATGGTTGTTGGAAGGGGAGATTAAGTCAGAGCCTATCGTTGCATTTCTGGCTTCAGCAATTTTTGCTGTAACCTTTGAGCCAGGTAGGTGTCCTCCTTCTCCAGGCTTGGCTCCTTGTCCAATCTTTATTTCTAATAGATTGGAAGAATTTAAGAGCTCGGCATTCACTCCAAAACGTCCAGAAGCAATTTGCTGTCCACGTGTTTTTGGGTATTTGCCTAGCATTTCTTTCATTTCTCCACCTTCGCCATTTAAGCTCACCATATTTAATTTATCAGCAGCCTCAGCGTAAGCCTTAAAGGCAATTTCATTTTGGGAGCCAAATGACATAGAAGCAATTACGAATGGTAAACTATGGTCACCTACAGAGATGTCGACATCTTCTGTTTTTGTTTCTGTTTCCGCCTTCTTTATAGACGTTAAGTGGCGAATCGTTGTTGGGTTCTTCTCTTCAATCTGTGTAAGTTTTGTCCGATATCCTGTATAGTCCCCCGTTTTAGCGACATCACCAATTGATTTCCAAATACGCGGGAAAACATTAAAGCTCTTTGAAATTCGGAGGGTTTCATTCTTGAAATCAATAGATCGTTGAATAGCGTCTTCTTTCATTGATTGAAAATTGAATGAGAGATGTTCTCCTCCAAAAAAGTTCACAATATTTAACATTTCTGCAACGCTTGAAGTGAGTCCGATGGATGAAAATAATCTTCCGTATCCACGTAACTCATGAATTCCAATTGTTGAAATAACCTTTTCTAACCCTTTATTTAATGCATTATACAAATTTAATAGTGGTTCTACTTTTTTATCTTCTGTAATTGTAAAAAACATATAATAAGGGTTTATAGCATCTGCCCCTAAGCCGAATGCTGTGATTACATCATGCAATGAACGAATAGCTGCAGACCTTACAATAATCGAACACTCTCTTCGTAATCCTGCAGAAGTAAGCTCTTGGTCGATAACGGCAAGTACTATATGAGGATCAAGCCATAAGTGGCCATCTTGATGGCTTTTAGCATCATCTAAGATTAATAGAGACTTGTTTTTCTCTACTGAGGTTATCGCTTCGATACTAATCCTCTTGAGTGCCTCTTCAATGGATTCCTCTGGGCTGAAAGTAGTAGAGAGAATATAACTTTCATCTTGTTTAGTAAAAGCTGATAGGATTTGATCATAGGATAATTGTTGAGTATGATCACTGCATTCAGCTGCGAGTTGTCCTTCTAGTAAAATAGGAGAAGGAAGTTCAATGAATAAAGAAGGGCTATGCTTTTTATTATAAGATGGACGTTTTCCAATCATTGTCCTTGTAGAGAAGTGTTCTGTTTCTCTATCACGATCAATGGCAGGGTTTGTCACAACTGCAACGCTCTCTTTTATAAAGTCAGGTATGTTTTTTCGAGTAGGGTTAATCGACGCGAGTGGTGAATCATGTCCTAATGAGCGGATTGGTTCAATTCCTTTGTCTGCCATTTGTTCCACCATTTGAATATGCTCTCGTTCCCAACCAAAAGCTTGATATTGCCCATTATGAATTTTTGCAACAGATGGTATCGTCACTTTAAGAGGTAGTTTGTTCGGTTTTAGTCTATCAGCGTAATCCTCAAATTGAAGGGATGCTGAAAATCGTTTATAAACCTCCTCTTGGAAATCATGTTGAAAATATACTTGAATTTCATCTTCATTCCATTTTAATCCAACTTTTTCACCAGGAGCTAATGGTTTAGGGTCTGTTGTAAATTCGACTGAATTTACAACACCAGGCTCGGAAGAAAAAATAAAAGAATGATTTGTTTCAAGCATCCAAAGTGGACGCAAACCTAGGGAGTCCACACTAAACACAGCTTCGTCTTGAAAGCGAGACACAATACCGGCAGGGCCTTGAGCAAAATGTCCCCATGCTTCTCGTAAATAGGCGTATAAATCTTGAAGATGTTTAGGGTATTGAATGATTTCATTAACAATAGGAGGAAAAATCATTTCCATTGCTTGAAATAATGTAAAATCATCTCTAGAAATTAATGTTTCAATGGTTCGACTGACATCTTGAGAATCACTTCCATCTTTTACAAGTGGAACGTCAATCATCATAGCTTCATCTCGAAACTTTGAAATCGTATTAATCTCTCCATTATGGCCTAATACACTGAAGGGTTGTACTCGGAAAAAGTTTGATAATGTATTTGTCGAATATCGATTGTGTCCCAGTGTCATCGTTGATGCCATTAGGGGGTTAGATAAATCATGATAATAATCTAGGAGCGTTTCTCCTGATCCCATTACTTTATAAACAGTATGATCAGGACTTAAGGATGCCACGTGCATGTTTTCGTTTTCCTCAAGTTGAACGGTTAGATTAAAGAGCTGTAGATAAAGTTGGTGATGTTTTAATGATTCTGGGGCTAAGAAAGCAACCTGTAAGAAAATAGGATTTTCTTGTTGGGCTATCGGTCCTAGTTTTTCAACATTCACATTTTGCGTGCTTTCGTATAGAACCGTAAAGTTATTTTCTTGGAATAGTGTAAGCAGATTGAATAGGTTGTCATTTGCTAGTGCATTTCGGGTTAGAAAGAAATGGCCTACAATAAATCGAGGAGATTCTACATGGTCAGCAGACAAACCTTTTGACATGAGCTTTTCTTTCCAAAGTTCGCGAGGGATATCTGTATGAATTCCCGCGCCGTCTCCTTCACCATTAATAAACCCTGCACGATGATCGAGCGTAATTAACGCATCAATACAACGTTGAACATTCTTATTGGTAGGTATTTTGTTTTTTTCAATACATGCGACAATTCCGCATGCATCATGTGCTCCTTTGTGAAAATCTTGAAACGTACTTTGATCCCATTTTTTGCTTTTTATATCCAAAGATTGACACCTCCGAAAAGGATTATTAGTATAAAACAATAACAATAAAAACTATTTATAATTTTCAGAACAGTGATTCTATCATAGCATAACAATGGTTGGAATTCAATTTTATATACATGTTTTTGGATAAAAATTAAAGAGGGGAGTTAGGAAGTAAAAGTTGAAAACGCTTACAATTTATTGGTGAAACCAAGCAAAAACAATACCGTTATTGAAGTTGCTTGGTTTGTATGATTATACGTTAGAAAGCTTTCGGAAGGCGATATCAACAGCCTTTAATGTTTGCTGCACGTCATCTCCTGTATGAGCAATGGTTAAGAACCAAGCTTCATATTTAGAGGGCGCTAGATTAATCCCTTGATTCAACATTAGTTTAAAAAAAGTAGCAAACATTTCCCCATCGGTTGCTTCGGCTTGTTCATAGTTACGTACTTTTTCTTTTGTAAAATAAATAGTTAATGCCCCTTTTAGACGATTAATGGAGATAGGGGTATTATATTTTTTAGCGGAAGCTAATATCCCATCTTCCAGTATTTTTCCTAGACGATCGAGCTCATCATATAGTCCTTCTTGTTGGAGGACTTCTAAACAGGCTATTCCTGCCATCATAGAGGCAGGATTACCCGCCATTGTTCCTGCTTGATAAGCAGGTCCTAGCGGAGCTACCTTTTCCATAATATCTATGCGGCCACCATATGCCCCGATTGGAAGTCCTCCACCGATAATCTTTCCGAGTGCAGTTAAGTCAGGTTTAACACCTAAGTAATCTTGCGCACCACCGTACATGAATCGGAAAGCGGTAATGACTTCATCATAGATTACTAAGGCACCTGCTTTATGGGTAAGTTCGTTTACTTTTTCTAAGAATCCATTCTCTGGTTCTACAATTCCAAAGTTTCCAACAATCGGTTCCACGAGTACAGCAGCGATTTGGTCTCCCCATTTTTCTAAAGCTTCTTTAAACGGTTCCACTTCATTAAAAGGAACAGTGATCACTTCATTGGCAATGCTCTTCGGTACACCTGCAGAATCAGGAGTTCCAAGTGTAGATGGTCCAGAACCAGCTGCGACTAACACTAAATCTGAGTGACCATGGTAACAGCCGGCAAACTTGATGATTTTATCTCTTCCCGTATACGCTCTTGCAACACGGATGGTGGTCATAACGGCTTCAGTTCCAGAATTTACAAAGCGAACTTTTTCAAGGGATGGAATGGCCTTTCTTAGTAGCTTTGCAAATTTCACTTCATGAGGTGTTGGTGTTCCATATAGCACCCCATTTTTTGCTGCCTCCGTAATGGCTTCCGTAATATGAGGGTGAGCATGTCCTGTAATAATGGGGCCATATGCCGCCAAGTAATCAATGTATTTGTTACCATCAACATCCCAAAAATAAGCCCCATTAGCTTTTTCCATTGCAATAGGTGATCCTCCACCTACAGCTTTATAAGATCGTGAGGGACTGTTTACGCCTCCCACAATATTTTCCGTTGCTTCTTTATGTAAGCTTTCAGATTTTGAAAATTTCATGAAATCCTCCTAAATTTATTTTTGTCAGATTAATGCAATACATAGCATTCGTGTAGTCAGCGTTTCCGCTGTTATTGCTTTTTGTTCTTCTATCCATCTGAGGATAGATTTGTTGAATGGTTATATTTTAGTCTTCTGTCAACTTTAAGGCAAATGAAAGACGAAGACTTGGATAAGCAACCTGAGCTTTAATAAGGAGGAGATGTGGTAAACTATTTCTTGCACTCATAAGAAGGGGGAGCCATAAATGGAAAATGCAATATATATAGATTCTTTATCCAAGGAATTTAAATTATACGCCAGTCGACCAGGATTAAAGGGAGCCTTTCGAGATCTATTCACAAGAAACTATCATACAAAAGTAGCGGTAGATTCAATTGGTTTTTCGGTTAAACAAGGTGAGATGGTTGGATATATTGGAGAAAATGGAGCTGGAAAATCTACTACAATTAAAATGCTGACAGGGATTTTAACACCTACCTCTGGAAAGATTATTGTAAACGGAATGAACCCACATAAAGACCGAGAGAAGTTTGTGAATACAATTGGTGTTGTATTCGGACAACGCTCCCAACTTTGGTGGGACATTGCTGTACAAGAATCATTTCAGTTATTAAAAAAAGTATACAAAGTTTCAGATAAAGAATACGAGGAACATATGGGTCACGTTATTGAAACGTTAGATATTGGACCATTACTTAATAAACCTGTTCGAAAACTATCATTAGGTCAACGAATGAGGTGTGAACTTGCTGCTGCACTTGTACACAATCCTCCGCTTTTATTTTTAGATGAACCAACAATTGGGTTAGATGTGTTAGTAAAGTTGAAAATTAGAAATTTCTTAAAAGAAATCAATGAAAAATTTAATACAACCATTCTATTAACAACCCATGATTTGTCTGATATTGAAGCATTATGCCAGCGCGTAATTATGTTAGATGAAGGTAGAGTAATCTATGATGGAGCACTTCAACAATTAAAAGAAAGCTCTGATGACAAAAAGGAACTACAATTCCATTTTCTTGAGGATATAAATGTTCCTGAGCTTGAGCAACTGACAATAGACATTGGAGTGGTATGGAGAAAAGGCGGCACAATGAAAGAATTTATTGCTTTAGTGCCGGCTAAAGATGAAAAAATTGCTGAATTAATTGGACGGATTGTAACAGCCTATAAAGTTCGAGACATGAAAGTGAGGGAAACTACGACAGAAGAAATTATTCGTAATATATATGAGAAAGGGAATGTGGTACAAGTATGAACGTAGCACAACAAAAGGAGAAAAATAGTTTATGTTTATTCGATAAGAAATATTTAAAAGTGATGAAAATAATAAATGGTATTTTTGTTTTTAAGGGTATTCTATTATTTTCTACTCTTACCCTATGGAATATAGGATTAGTAGATTTGTTAAACAATTGCGGTAAGAAAGAGAGCGAGGGGGATGGGTATGGCGAAGTATATTGAGATGATGCGAATTCGTTTCTTAATGATGCTGGCCTATCGAACAAATTATTATAGTGGAATCTTAATTTACGCAATCAATATTGGAGCCTATTATTTTCTCTGGCAAGCTATATATGGGGGTAAAGAGAATATTCAAGGTTTAAGTGTCTCGCAAATGACGACATATGTTGCCGTCGCCTGGATGGCTAGAGCGTTTTATTTTAATAATATTGATCGAGAAATTGCAACAGAAATTAAAGAAGGGAAAGTGGCAGTAGAGTTAATAAGGCCCTACAGTTATTTAGGTATGAAGACGATGCAAGGGTTTGGGGAAGGAGTTTTCCGACTGCTGTTTTTCTCTATTCCAGGAATGGTGCTCGTTACCTTCATTTTTTCTTTATCCCTATCAACGAATCTATTAACTTGGTGTTTATTCGTTTTTTCACTGTTTTTTAGCTTTTTGATTAATACCCAAATTAACCTCTTAACAGGGATGACAACTTTCTTTTTATTTAATAATGATGGTTTGATTAGAGCTAAGCGTGTGGTCATAGATCTATTTTCAGGGTTACTGCTACCAATTAGTTTTTTTCCAATGTGGGCACAATCAGTAATGCAATACTTGCCATTTCAAGGCATAAGCTATATTCCTAGTATGATTTTTACAAATAGTTTTTCTAGTGAGGAGTTGATTTTCGCACTTATGCTTCAGGTTGGATGGGTACTCGTGCTGGTATTCCCAATCGGGGTATTGTGGAATAGAGCGAAAAAGCAACTAATTATCCAAGGGGGCTGACAAAAAGGGTGTTTTATCTATCTATGTTTTTTCAATATGTTGCCCAATATATGAAAACGAGAATGCAGTACCGGACAGATTTAATAATCGAAATAACCTCTGACCTTTTATTTCAAGCTGTAAATTTAGTTTTTATTTTAGTAGTGTTCGGACATACGCATTATTTAAGTGGCTGGAACCGAGAGGAGATTATTTTTATTTATGGCTTTTTTCTCGTTCCATATGCTATTTTTTCATCGTTTTTTAATATTTGGGATTTTAATGACCGGTATATCGTCAAAGGTGAGATGGATCGAATATTAACAAGGCCCATTCATAGCCTTTTTCAAGTGATATTAGAAAGAATGGAATTGGAATCATTATTTGGTATTGTGACAGGATTAGGTGTAATGCTCTATGCTGGACGGAAGCTAGGCCTTGAACTTTCTTGGTATGACCCAATCATGTTTATAATATTTGTTCTAGGTGGAGCGTTAGTATATGCTGGGATATTTATTGCGCTGGCTAGTATTGGTTTTTGGTCAGACGCCAAAACATCCATTATGCCCATGATGTATAATATCGGGAATTATGGACGTTATCCGGTTGATATTTATCATTCGGTTATTCGTTTTGTATTAACTTGGATTTTGCCGTTTGCCTTCGTTGGTGTCTATCCTTCTTCATTCTTTTTAGGGAAAGAGGAATGGTATCATTATGCATTTATGACACCAGTGGTGGGGATTTTATTCTTTTTACTTTCGATTTTTCTTTGGAATTTAGGTGTTAAACAATATAGGGGGGCCGGTAATTAAAACTCATGAATAAGAGGTAGTCTGTATTTATCGCCTATTAATGGGCATGTTTTCTCATTTTTTGCGTACAATGTTGTGACGAGCTGGATTTGAAGGGGAGGAGCTTTGTGATGTATGTCATCGCTATAATTGTTATTATGCTAATGTTTGGAAGTCTTCGTACTTTATTCACTCCCACAGAAACGAGAAGGCATCATATTTCGCTTCATTACTTCTTATTCCTTTGTATAGTGTATATCATTTTTATGACAGGCTTTGCTTTACTTTATTTAATCTTTGAAATGAAGGGAATAAACGTACTATTAGAAAATGGGCAACATCTAGAAGGTGATTATCAACATCATTTTTTTACAACCCTATACTTTAGCGGTGTTACTCTATTTTCTTTAGGTTACGGCGATATCTCACCAATCGGTATAGGGAGAGGAATTGCTCTAATAGAATCTTTATTAGGATTTACTGTCCCAGCGGCATTTGTTGTTAAGACTGTCCTTACGGTTGATCATTAATCCACTTATTATTTGTTTTTCCCACCATAATCCGTTACGCTAAATGGGAAATGAATCAATGGAGGGATTGTGATGGCTATTGAAGTTGGAATGGCTGCACCTACGTTTGAACTAGAAGCAAACACAGGTGAGCTCATCTCCTTGTCAGATTATAAAGGAAAGAAAAATATTGTACTTTATTTTTACCCAAAGGATATGACACCGGGGTGTACAACGGAAGCATGTGACTTCCGTGATAGACATGAGGAATTTACAAATTTAGAGACGGTTATTTTAGGGGTAAGTCCTGATCCACTTCAACGTCACCAAAAATTTGTAGACAAGTATGGTTTACCTTTCGTCCTTTTAGCAGATGAAGACCATAAAGTTGCAGAGCAATATGAGGTATGGAAGTTGAAAAAGAACTTTGGTAAAGAATATATGGGAATCGAACGATCTACCTTCATCATTGGTAAAGATGGAAATATTGTAAAGGAATGGCGAAAGGTGAGAGTGAAGGATCATGTTCAAGAGGCTTTAACGTATATAAAAGAAAATTTATCGTAAAATAATGAGCTTGGAAAAGGGATATAAAAAGCCTATTTTATTTAGAAAAGGCTCATGTCCACTCAAATTGTGAAAAAATACATACGTTAAAGTAGGGCATACCTCCTCAATAAAGAAAGAACTTTGATCAGACCAGCGAATGCTGGTCTCTTTTTTATCAATTGATCATACCCTTATTGTAGAGTTAGACGATAAAGCGATGTGTATCCAGCTTTTCTTTACATTGAAAGATTAGGATTCGAATTTTGAAGATAATACAAAGTCAGAAGATATCGTAAGCTCCGGCAGAGGTGCATTTTTATTAATGTTGCTGAAATATAATCGCAGATGCAGCATTTCTTTTAATGTGAGTAAAAAATTAACTTTAGGAAAAGGATGATATGTTTAGAAAGATTGACAAATCCGTTCATATATTAGTACACTAATTGTAAATATTATAAAGTAATAATGATAATTTATATTGAGAAGAGGTGCATGACAATGTCTCATTCGCAGTTAAGCGAAGCGATTACTACATTAAAAGGCACTGGGGTTCGAATCACTCCACAGCGTCATGCGATACTTGAATACTTGATCGAATCCATGTCGCACCCTACAGCGGATGAAATATATAAGGCGTTGGAAGGGAAATTTCCGAATATGAGTGTTGCGACGGTTTATAACAATTTACGAGTATTTCGTGAAGTTGGTTTGGTTAAAGAGTTAACGTACGGTGATTCTTCAAGCAGGTTTGATTTCATTACAACGGAACATTACCATGCGATTTGTGAAAAATGTGGGAAAATCGTGGATTTTCACTATCCTGGTTTAAATGAGGTTGAGGATTTAGCCTCTCATGTCACGGAGTTTAATGTAAGTCATCATCGTTTGGAAATATATGGAATTTGCAAAGGGTGCCAAGAGGTAAATCATACACAATAAAAAGTAGCTGACATATAATTGTCAGCTACTTTTTTTTATTATATTTTTCATCAAATTCTTTTCCTTCAAGGGAAGGATCTAATGTTAGTGGTTCGTTACAATACATGCACATATCTACACGACCTAATACTTTTGTTGTTTTATTACAACTTGGACAAACGACTTGAACAGCTTTAGTGGACAGCATCCCTATCCAAAAATATACGACAGTGCTCGCGATAATCGCTAAAAATCCAATAATAATGAACAGTGTCATCACGATGGGAGTTTGACGAAAAAAGATGCCGACATACATAATCAAAATTCCTATAAAAATAAGACTAAGTGCAAATGTGCGTATTTTATTTATTTTATTTGAGTACTTTGCCATTACGTTCCCTCCTAAAAGACTACTATACCACATTATCGTGCTATGTTAATATGAAATACACACTTGTCGATTTTTGTCTTGTTGAGCAGCAGGAATTTTCTTGTTGTTGTCGAAATTATTAATACCCAAACAAGTAATTGAAGGAGTTTTAATATGGAACACATTTTGAGACCGATATATCAGGAGCGGGCTAGTCAGCAAAATACTTTAGGTGTAATACTAATTGAAAAGCGACATGATACAAGTTCAGTGACAGATACGTTTGATGCTGTGTTATTAATTATTGTTAAAGATGGAGAGGAAGCTATTTTTACAAAGCATTATATTTATGAAGAACAAAAAGCAGCGATGCATGTTGTGACGGAAGATCAGTTGAATGAATGGTTACTATTAGGGTCAAACCGAAAAATAGTAGATTGGCTATTTAATGGAAAGGTTCTATTTGACCGGAATGAATATATTGAGAAATTAAAAATGGAATTAAGAGATTTCCCTTTTTATGGAAGAAAAATTAAGATGGGGATGGAATTTGCTAAGTTAATCAGAAGATATTTAGATGGCAAAGCGTTTTTTGAGGCAAAGCAATATTTAGATGCCTATAATCATATTGTTCATTCATTACATCATCTGGCTCGCTTGGCTGTCATTGAAAATGGATTTCATCCTGAAATTACAGTTTGGCAACAGGTAAAACAAATCGAACCAGAAATATTCAAATTATATAGTGAGCTTGTTACAAGTGATGAACCGATTAAAAAGCGACTTGAATTACTATTTATTGCAAGTGAGTTTATGATACATTCGAGAACGTCTAGTTGTGCGACACATATTTTAGATACAATGAAAGAAAAAGAACAGTGGACGATTCAAGAACTTCAAGAGCACCCTCATTTAAAGCATTATTCAGTCGATCTAGGTGTACTAATAGAATACTTAATCGATAAAAAAATCATTGAGATTTATAAAACGGATACAAAAGGACTATACGTCTATCATCGGCATTATAAAGTTTCCCTTTAATAATATATTTAAAAATATATAAAAATAATAAAAATGTGTTGACGGTTGTATAGTAAGGTGATATATTAATAAACGTCGCTGCTGAACGAGCCTGTGACTTGGTTGGTAGCGACTGAATATCACCTCAGTCGTCAAAAACTTTTCTAAAAAAGTTATTGACACAGAAATGCTACGGTGGTATGATAATAAAGTCGCTAAAACGACATCGATTGAACTTTGAAAACTGAAAAGACGAAACGTCAACGTTAATTCTAAATGTAAGAACTTAGTTCTTACACAAAACATGAGCAAGTCAAACTACTTTTATGGAGAGTTTGATCCTGGCTCAGGACGAACGCTGGCGGCGTGCCTAATACATGCAAGTCGAGCGGACTGATGGG